>CAZPIF010000108.1:0-5321 GCA_964586565.1 uncultured bacterium | reverse complement strand
TCACGATAAGCTACCATCGGCTTGCCTATATTAGCCTTAACTTTAAATTCTCTAAGGAGCCTATCAATTAAGATCTCTAAATGCAATTCACCCATACCAGAAATGATGGTTTGGCCTGTTTCTTCATCAGTTGAAACTCTAAATGTTGGGTCCTCTTCTCCAAGTTTTTGCAAACCATTGGATAAAGAATCTTGATCTCCCTTGCTTACAGGCTCAACAGAAACCGAAACAACAGGCTCAGGAAAGTCCATTGATTCTAAAATTATCTGATCTTTTTCATCGCAAAGAGTATGACCCGTCTTAACTTTTTTCAAACCTACGGCTGCAACAATTTCACCAGTTGAGACTACGTCTCTTTCTTCTCTTTTATTTGAATGCATTAACAATATTCTACTAATACGTTCTCTTTTTCCAGCTGTGGGGTTATAGACATAAGACCCTGCTTTAAGCTTACCCGCATAAACCCTCATATAGGTTAGCTTGCCAACATATGGATCTGTCATTATTTTAAATGCCAAAGCACTAAAAGGCTCATCATCACTCGGCTCCCTGACTTTCTCGGTATCTGAATCTTTAGGGTCTAAGCCAGATATAGAGCTAATATCTAAAGGAGACGGTAATAAATCTATTATAGCATCTAACAACCTCTGGACTCCCTTATTTTTAAAAGCAGAACCACATAAAGTCGGCACAAATGTATTATCTAGACAGCCTTTTCTAACTGCAGTTTTAATATCAGATACTGAAATTTCTTCATCATTTAAGTACTTTTCCATCAAATGCTCATCATATGTGGCTGTTTCTTCAATTAAATGATGCCTCCATTTTTCAGCCTCACTTTTCATATCATCAGGTATTTCTCCATACTCAAACCTAGAGCCCATGGTACTTTCATTATATAGTATAGATTTCATTTCCATGAGGTCTATTATTCCAGTGAACATTTCACCACTACCTATTGGAATCACAAGAGGCAAAGGATTAGTACCAAGTCTTTTTTTTATCATTTCAACCACATTAAAAAAATCACCACCCACACGATCCATTTTATTAACAAAAGCTATGCGAGGAACATTGTATTTATCAGCTTGCCTCCAAACTGTCTCACTCTGAGGCTCAACTCCACCTACAGCACAAAAGACACCTACTGCACCATCTAAAACCCTTAAGGATCTTTCTACCTCTACTGTAAAATCAACATGCCCAGGTGTATCGATAATGTTAATTCGGTGATCTTCCCAAATACATGTTGTAGCAGCTGATGTAATTGTAATGCCACGCTCTTGCTCTTGCTCCATCCAATCCATAGTTGCCGCACCATCATGCACTTCACCTATCCTATGGGTTCTACCCGTATAATATAAGACCCTTTCTGTTAGAGTGGTCTTTCCAGCATCTATGTGAGCCATAATGCCAATATTTCTTACATTATTTAAACTAGTAGATTCCAATTATATATCCTGATTTAATTTAGCCTATCTAAAATGCGCAAATGCTTTATTCGCCTCTGCCATTCTATGAGTATCATCTTTCTTTTTGATCGCACCACCATCACCATTTGCAGCTGAAATAAGCTCTGATGCCAACTTATCTGCCATAGGCCTACCAGATCTGCCTTGGGCAGCATTAATTATCCATTGGGAGGCAAGATAAAAACGTCTACCGCGCGGGACTTCAATCGGCACCTGATATGTCGCACCGCCAATCCTTCTAGACTTTACCTCTACAGAAGGAGAAGTGTTTTCTATAGCTTTTTGGAAAATTTTTAACCCATCTGTTTTCGTACGTTCTTTGATTGTTGACATAGCGCCATAAAATATTTTTTCAGCAACACCTTTTTTACCACATTTCATGATATAATTAACAAATTTAGCAACCAACTTATCATTGTAAACTGGATCAGCTAAAATTTTTCTTCTTTCTGGTCTTCTTCTTCTCATTATAATTAATTTATTTACTTAGGTTTTTTTGCACCATAACGAGACCTACTAGTAGTCCTACCTTCTACGCCAGCAGTGTCCAATGTACCCCTAACTACATGATAACGAACACCAGGCAAGTCCTTAACCCTTCCTCCTTCAATCAGAACAATACTATGTTCTTGTAGATTATGCCCTTCACCAGGTATATAAGCCGCAACCTCCATTGAATTAGTCAGCCTAACCCTAGCAACCTTTCTTAATGCAGAATTCGGCTTCTTAGGAGTTGTTGTATATACTCTAGTACAAACACCTCTTTTCTGAGGATTACTCATTAGCGCGGGAGTATTTGTTTTCTTATAAATCCGCTTACGACCTTTGCGAACTAATTGGTTTATCGTCGGCATTTCATTTCTTCCATAGCCAACAATATTACACATTTTTTTCTTAAAAAAACATAGAACATTTTATTAAAATTATCCACGATTACGCTACAGCATCCTCCATTTCACCATCACCCTCTTCATCATGCAAACCTACCACTATATTATCAAACTCTGGAGTTCCCGTACCTGCTGGAATCAACCTTCCGACAGCTACATTTTCTTTCAAGCCTTGCAAGTAATCTGTTTTTCCAGAAGTTGAAGCATCTGTTAAAACACGAGTAGTTTCTTGAAAAGACGCTGCAGATATGAAGCTCTCTGTATTGAGCGAAGCACGAGTAATTCCCATCAGAATAGGTTCGAAAGTTGCAGGCTTAGGTTTTTTGTACGTAGCCACATCCTTACCATCTGATTTTAACTCCTTATTAATCTCAAGAAATTCATTTCTATCCATTAACGCCCCTTCTTCCAAATCTGAATCTCCAACATTATTAATAAACACCATATTTGATATTCTTTCATTTTCATTAAAAAATTCACGCTTTGCAACCCTATCTTCTTCAAGGAATTTAGTGTCACCAGGGTCTTTAACGCTGACTTTTTGCTGCATTTGGTTAACTATTATTTCTATATGCTTATCGTTAATTTTAACCCCTTGCAAGCGATACACTTCTTGTATCTCATTTACCAAATAATCTCTAACAGCAGCAGGGCCTAAAACATGGAGAATATCAGCCGGCGAAATAGCACCTTCACAGAGATTTGTACCTGCATTTATAAAGTCACCTTCATGAACAATGACATGTTTTCCATAGGGAATTGAATAAGTCCTTTCCTCACCATCTGCGCCCATTACATGAATCTTTCGAATGCCACGTTTAGTTTCACCAAACCTAACCGTTCCATTAATTTCGGTCATAACTGCCGGGTGTGCTGGTTTTCGCGCTTCAAATAATTCTGCAACTCGAGGAAGCCCGCCTGTAATATCTCGAGATTTTCCAATATCCTTAGGTATCTTAACCAGAGTTTGACCTCTCTGAACTTTCTGCTTGTTATTCACTACCAATGTTGCTTTGACAGGGAGTATTGTACCACCAGCAAGAATTTTTCCATTTTTATTTATAATTTCAATATGAGGACTTAACTTCCTATCACGAGCCTCAACAATGACCATTTGCTTTTTACCTCCCTCAACAGCTTCAACAGCAAATGTTTCACCTTCAATAAAATCGTTTAGAGAAACCAAACCAGTTTCCCTAGCCAGTATCACATCAGTATACGGATCCCACTTAATTAATACAGTCTTTTCTTTTACTTTTTCCCCTTCTTTAACAAAAACGGTTGAACCATATGGTATATTAAATGAGGCGTTCTCGTCACCATTACCATCAAGAATAAACAATTTAGAGTGCCTTACCATACATCTAGTAACTGTTGTTCCGCTTTCATCAACAGTGTCTGCAGAATCATAATTTTCTGAGAACTTAATAACACCAGGCCTTTTTGACACCATTTCAGATTGCTCAATAATACGAGTAGCTGTTCCACCGATGTGAAATGTCCTTAGCGTTAACTGTGTACCTGGCTCTCCTATGCTCTGAGCAGCCCTGATACCTACAGCAGTCCCTATATCAACTATCTTATGAGTAGATAAATCCCATCCATAACATTTTGCACAACAACCTCGCTTGGCCTCACAGGTTAGGATTGATCTTATTCTAATATTTTCTACGCTACTATCCCCGATAAGCTCCGCTTCTTCTTCAGAGATCACAGATCCTGATTCTACAACTACTTGACCCTTAACAATGAAATCATCAAGAATAGTCCTACCAAGAATACGATCTGAAAGAGGCTCAACTATCTTTTCCCCTTCTTTCAAATCTGAGATAGCTATACCATTAATTGTACCGCAATCATGAGTGTAGACAACAACGTCTTGCGCTACATCAACCAACCTTCTAGTTAAGTAACCAGCGTCAGCAGTTTTGAGAGCTGTATCAGCCAATCCCTTTCTAGCTCCATGAGTAGAAATAAAATATTCAAAAACTGAAAGCCCTTCCTTAAAATTCGATGTAATAGGCGACTCAATAATTTCACCAACCCCACCCTTCATTGACTTTTGGGGTTTTGCCATTAATCCCCTCATTCCTGCTAGCTGTTTTATTTGATCTTGAGAACCTCTAGCACCAGAGTCCGCCATCATAAAAACAGGATTGAAACCCTCTCTATCTGCTTGAAGAGCATTCATCATCGTCAAAGCCATTTGATTAGCAGTATGAGTCCATATATCAATCACTTTGTTATATCGCTCACCATCAGTTAGAATGTGACGATCAAATTTGTGTTTTATATCATCCACATCTTTTTGAGCTTCGTTTATAATACTGTTTTTCTCTTTTGGTATAAGAACATCACTAATTGCAATTGACGCGCCACTAACAGTCGCCATTCCAAACCCTAAATCTTTTAACCTATCAAGAAAAAGAACAGTCTGATAATTTCCAGAAATGAGGTAAGCATTATTTACAATTTTTGTTAGCATTTTTTTATTAATAATCTCATTGACAAATCCAACATCGCTAGGAAGGATTGAATTAAAGACTATTCTACCAACTGTAGTTTTCTTTATCCAAATATTCTTATGTCGAACATTAACTATAGCATGGAGCCCCACTGCCTTATTTTCATATGCTAATAAACCTTCTTGAATTGAGCCAAAAATTTTACCCTCACCATGATCACCTTCCTTAGGCCTTGTTAAATAATAACACCCTAAAACCATATCTTGGGAAGGAACGGCGATCGGTTGCCCATTAGCTGGATGAAGAATATTATGACTAGACAACATAAGCATCCTAGCTTCCATTTGAGCTTCTAATGCTAATGGGACATGCACAGCCATCTGATCCCCATCAAAATCAGCATTGAATGCTGCGCATACCAAGGGATGAAGCTGTATAGCCTTACCATCAACAAGAACAGGCTGGAAAGCTTGGATACCTAATCGATGCAATGT
>CAZPIF010000107.1:0-5334 GCA_964586565.1 uncultured bacterium | reverse complement strand
AATATAGTATTACATTTCTTCTTGCATCTTTCCTCATTAATTCAATTGGATTTGCAAGTATTTTAGAGCAATAGTAACTAATAAATAACAAAAAGAAACCAATTATAATACCTATAAATTCTCAATAGCGTATTAATGCACAAGCGGTTGAGAGCCCAGCACCCGTGCCTATGAGAAGCAGGATATCGCCACGTTTAATTCGTTTATCTTTTATTGCAATAGATAGAGCCATAGGAACAGAGGCTGCTACACAGTTTCCAAATTCTCCTATAATATCAATTACTTTTTCTTTTTTAAAACCTCCAACTGTTATAAATGCTTCGATTGCTTTACCTGATGCTTGATGAGGGATCACCCAATCTATGTCACTTTTTTTTAAGCCTGTATTTTTAAGAGTTTGTAATAAGATTTTATAAACCTGTTTACGTGCTATCTTATATACAGCAGGTCCATCCATTGAGAAATAGTTATCATCTTTTAATGTGTTTGGATCTTCAGGATGTTTATTAGTCCCACCTCCTCTTACTTCTGTCAGATTATATCCACTTGGCCATGTTCTCATTATATAATAAATCAGTTCACTAGTTTGTGATCTATTAGATTGTTCAACTAAAATAGAAGCTGCACCGTCTCCAAGTAAGGACGCACTTTCTGGCTCATTAAAGTTCCGTCCTATAGTTCCTCTGTCAGATGAAATAATTAATATTTTTTTATATGAACCTGCATTGATAAGACAACTAGCTGTATGAAGGGCTGTAATAAACGATAAACACGTAGAATGGATACTAAATGATGGAATGCCTTCAAACCCCATTTCTTTTTGAAGAAAAACAGATGTGTCTGGTATGGTCTGTTTTGGAACTCCAGAAGCATTAATGATCAAATCTGGTATTTTACTTTTACCATTTTGTAGCGCTTCATGTCCTGCAATTGCACCCATTTTATCCACATCTATTGCAGAGACCCTTCTTTCTTTAACTCCAGATTTTTCTTCCACCCATTTTGAAGATTTTCCAATAATATCTGCTATATGTACAGATTTTTCAACCTTTGGTGGAAGATATAGTCCAGTTCCTGTTATTCTAATTTTCAATTTTTAAAAAAAGTATTTTAGTTCAAATCTAATATGAGAAAAATCTTCCATTGAATTAAATTGATAGTTGTTTCCATCAGGGTGATTAGAACTTCCATTAATCTCAGTAATGGCTGAGATTAGATGGATATTCTGATTAAATGCATATATTAATTTCAGTTCAACCAATGATCCTGATATTCCATTTATACCTGGATATTTTGCAATATCCATCATTGATGTAAGTTTTATATTAAATAGCTTATCTAACATATTTTTATCTAATGTTAGAAAGATTGCTTTATTTGTAAGAATGGCAATCGGAACACCTAATCCAGGTGTAAAGAAATTAGACGGGGTCATATTTTCTGGATCTATATTAAGATTTGGAATATTTATTTCTTGATCAATGGGAAGACTGTCTGATGAATAACTTAGTCTATCATGAAAAAAATATTGAGCAGATAATTTTATATCTAAAGGTAATTCAGTTTCGATTTGAAAAGTAGATTGTAAATATGATGATTTTTCTAAAAGCGGGTATGAAAAATGTAGTGAATCATAATAGGCAGGATTAAAAATACTAGTTCGATCGATAGTATTATTTTGATCTTTAGTGGCAAAATACCCAATATCATAACGAATTGTGAATAGATTGTTTAAAAATACACCTCCAGCACCCAGTACATTCGTTTTTCTATATCCATATACAATATCTACATATGGGAAAGATATATCACTACCACGTCCATACACATTTACTCCTGACAAGTTAAAGGTTCTATCATATGCTGAAAAATAAGATGCTGAAATATCACCATAGTTTGTAGAGAGTGTAGTTTGGAAACCAATTTCATAAGGTCTTCCTGAAATAGGATATATTGATTTTGATTCTGGGTAAACGGGCAATTGAATAGGAAAATCGTCATCGCCTAGAGGTATACGGTTGGTTGAATGTAAAGGAGAAAATACTGTTTGTATTTTCAGATTATTAATGAAGTAATCTATTGTTAAAGAAAAAGATGCTAGCTTCCTTTCAGTACCTCCGAAGAATAAATAATAATAATCTAGTCCACTAACATTATCTAATGGGCTATTTTCATCTACGCTTCCCCAAGAATGTATTTGTTTGCCAAGTCTTATTTCATAATTATCAGCATTGTATGTCAAATATAATTCTCTCAAATCTAGTATAAAATCTTGGGGGTTACTTGATCCAAGAAAATAACCGTCATTCCTCAGGTTATATTCAATTACAAAATTACTATTCAATAAAATATTGTTTTGTTGATTTTGAATGTTTAACGCAGCCATTCTATAGGGTATATCTATAAGAGATCCATTTGAGAGCCGTTCGATATAGGTATAATCAACATATCCAGAAAAACCCCAGTCAGATTTTTCAGCATTTAAAATGCATAAACATGAAAAAAAAGTTAGTATTATTTTTGAAAAATATTTCAAATGATTATTGAATTCAAAAATCATTATTTTATTAACATCATCTTTTTAATAATATGATCAGTGGCATCAGAAAATTTCATAAAATATATGCCAGATGGATAATTACTTCCTTTCCATGATATTTCATGTACACCATTATCAAAAACTTCATTATTTGATATATTGTCAACTAGAATACCATTGCTATTAAACATTTGAATTTTCATTTTTCGATCATACGGAATATATAAATTAATATTTACTGATGGATTGAATGGGTTTGGATATGGTTCTGAGACTTTGTATTGATATGGAAGAAGTTCATTTTTTTTAGATATTTCTACTGTTTCACAATTTTGTGGCGAATAAACAGGGAAAGAGTAATAAAATTGGTCAAGACTAAGTTCAAAATTTTCACTTTCAGAAACGCAGTCTGGGATATTATCACAAAGTTTATTTGCTCCTATTGCAAAATATGGATACCCAAAATCATCATCATTACTCCAACTAAGATTCATATTACAAAAACAATCTGGTACCTCCTCAAGATCATTATTAAAAAGCCACAAGTAAGAAAGATTTTGGAGTAGGCAAATATTTTCAGGTAAATATTCAAGTTTATTATAGCCTAGGTCAAGTAGGTTTAGGTTAGAGAGGTTATCTATATTATCAATAATTGATGATAAGATATTATTATTAAGGTAGACAGATATTAAACTATTCATTTGGCTAAAAGAGTTGGGCAGCTCTGACAGACGGTGCCACTCTAGATAGAGTAAGGCAAGATTATCTAGATTCCCAATATTATCAGGTAATGAATAAATAGTATCATTAATTCCTGAGCTATTACCATAATTACCAGCGACAAAAAATCTAAGTCTTCCATTTAACCATGTTTGTGTTCCAAGTTCTAGTGGAGAATCATAGTCCAAATCATTTTTTATTATAATACTGTCTAGTGTGCTCAGATCATTATCTGATAGGCAATTGTCTCCAGATAATATTGTCACATTATTTGGAAGCTCTTGATAAAAGGAAAATGAATTTTCGCATTGAGGGAATAAATAGTTATTTACATTAAACATTAGAAAAAAAAAGAGTGCTCTATTCATTTTACTTTAAGTAAATAATTTTCTTTGTTTCTGAAATACTTTTTGAAGATAATTTTAAGAAATAGATACCTGTTGGATGATCAGAGGCATTCCATCTGATAATATGGTCTCCCGTTTTTTGTTTATTATTCATAATAGTATGTTGTAATTGACCATTTAAATTAAAGACCTCTATAATCATTTCTTCCTCCTTATCCAGAGAATATTCAATGTTCAAATGAGGATTAAAAGGGTTGGGGTAGACTGATTTCAATCTAAAACTATGTGTAAATGGTTCTATTTTGTTATTTAGATTATTTGCAAAGCTATTAAAATCAATGGTTTTATTTTCGGAAGCATGATGAATAGGAGTAACTATAAAATGGATAGGATTTTCATTTGGTAGATCTGTAACAAAGCCAGAGAAATTGATTGTATACTCTGACATTGGTGAAAGTTCTATTTCTAGTTCTTGATTTCCAAACCAACCTGCATCATCACTAAGATTACATAACAAATTCAAATTATATTTCCCCTCATTTACAATACTGAAAGAAATTTCTGATGAGCCTATTGGTAGATAAATACCCGTTTCTCCATTATAATCAGCAAGGTCATTGATTATAACACTGAATGAAGCAGGAAATAAATCTGGAATTCTATGTGCTCTATATACAGCTCCATCTGGAAGACTTAGATTATACAAGCCTTCCCAAATAATATTACCATTTATATCCACTTCAATCGAACGACCACCACCACCAACAGTGGTGATTAAAATATTGCCATTATCAAGTTTTTGGGCATTTCCTGAGGCAAAACCGAAAAGATCGGGCTCAAGTTCATATGACCAATTTATAGATGCATTTTGATTATTGATTTCTATTTCAATAGCTCTTGTAATTGGTTGGGTGGTGCCTCGAAATTCTGGAGATAGGTTCCCATTATCCAATGTGAGTATATTACCATTGGCCAGCTTTTGAAGACTATGTTGAAAGCTAAACCCAATATCAGTACCAAAATCCACATCTCCTGATGGCATTTCATGACCAAGATTCCAAACAATTTCACCTGATGGATAGGCAATTTTTGTTATTCTAGATAGATGCCTAACAGATATATAAATAGAGCTATCCTCTTCATCAAAAATAACTGCATTAACATGTGTCCAGTCGTAGTGGAGACTCTGTAATGCTTCATTCCAAGTTCCTCCTATTCTATCAAAGTCTGCCATGTTGAAATAATCAAAAACATTCCAGCTCCAAACAATTTCTTTAGAATTTTTATCCCATTCTACAATTTTATCTCCAACCCATGGAAACTCTTCAGTAATACCGTTAGCCTGGAAACCAAATGCTTGGAAAGATGAGGTCCATCCTCCTATAGGTATTGGTCCTAGGGATGTTGATTCTACGATGCCAAGATAATTTCCATTTGGAAGACGTATTATATCATGATGAAGAAATTCATCATTTGGTTCTTGCCAAATTGTTTCGCCTTGAAAATTTATCTCTGATCCGGGGAGATTATTATCAGATCCAGGTACGAGATTTGCTCCAAAGACATTACCTTTTTTATTAGTGCTATAGTAAACAAAATTTTCATCGCCTGAGTTCCATATTTCTTTCCCAGTTTTATCTATAGCAGCGGAGAAATAATTAAAAAATTCACCAAAAACTGTAACGCCATTTGCATAGCAGCAATCTTGGCTAATATTGACGCTAGAAG
>CAZPIF010000106.1:0-5412 GCA_964586565.1 uncultured bacterium | reverse complement strand
AATTTTCGGGTAAATCGAATGGCCCAAATATCATTCGGCTATCAACTGGAGTACCTGGAGCAGACCATGAACCGAGCGCCGCCCATTCTTGGCCGTAAGGACTTAGATCACAGTCTGGGCCAACCCAGCAATAATATTCTCCTTCTTGATTCCTATACCATCCACCATTACCATTGTCTATTTCATGAACGACTGTTGCAGTTGTTGGTAATCCACATAATGCAAAACACTCAAGGAAAATAATCTCACCTGGGTTAGAGCCAATAGCATCCCAAGTAAAGGATATAGATTGATTGGATGCATTAGCATTTAATCCACCAGGAGCGCATAAATCTTGACCATTTGAATTAATTATCAAAATAAAATAAAAAATAGAAGATAATAGTCTATTATTCATTGTTAAAAAGAAATTCATTATTAATATTCATTTCTAATGTCTCCATTAATACAGGACCCGAACCAATCTCTGAGGAATAGTTAGATGTGTCAATCACAGTAAAATTTAATGGTGAATTTAGGGCATGTACTTCTTGCTTAAAGTCAGTAGCTAAGATACTCCATTCAAAATCAACCTCACTAAATTGAATACCATTTAGGTCACTTTTGACAAACGAAAAAAGACCCCTTAAGTATGCAGCCGACATGATAGTATTTGTCTGGTTTGTGACGACATCATAATAATTAGTCACGTAATAAGTTAGTGGCCTAGAAGATGATACTGTGATATCATCAAAATAGG
This sequence comes from uncultured bacterium, assembly GCA_964586565.1. Lineage (GTDB taxonomy): Bacteria > Fidelibacterota > Marinisomatia > Marinisomatales > UBA1611 > NZWG01. Next base: position 4,673 of record CAZPIF010000106.1, on the reverse strand, counting down.
CCTCACCACCTTCACCATTAAACTGACTGAATCTGAAACCAAGATATACTGTTGTGGTATTTGGGAATTCCCTACGTTCTGGAATCGTCATATTAACCTCAAATGGATACCACTCTCCTGCGGTCTTATTGGCATCAACAACAGGACTAGTCGAATAATTCCAGATATCATCAAAAGCCATAAGCATGATACTAGCAGAATTATCACCTTCAATTCTCTTATCAGGGGGTGTCATCATATAACCCTTTACTGTTATAATTGTCCCAGGAACGATTCTATCCTTATTCCAATTATTATCTACCTGAGAAATTCGATAGAGCAATGTGGTATAATGAGCTGGACTTTCCAAGGTTGATGCCCCCATGCGAAGACTGTGTGATCCAGTGTGGGAAGCCGAGTCTGATACCCAGATTGTGAACTCTGATTCACCATTGGACTGTCCTACGCCCCAATTAGATGCAAAAGTACCATAGCCATCAGGCATTTTGTAATCAGAAGGTAGACCAGTTGCCGGATTTATCCGCGTCAAGACCTCAAATGATTCGAAACCATTAGATACTAAAGCATTTTCACAAGGAACTTTTGTTACAAGCTTATTTGTATATATAACAGTATCATTGTCCGTTGACTCTTCCCAATCAAATGGAATTGTCTGAAACCCATTTATAGTATCTAAATTGAATACATCTCCACTCTTTGGGTACAAAATACTAAAGTCTGTAGGCTTTGGGTCTTGGGATTGTTTTATAGAGACTTGGAAATTATCAAGATAAGCAATGAGCTCTCTATCAGGAGCAATCCAATTCCATACAGACCATTCCCAGAACCATACCTGAAAGTAAGTGCCTGAAGTTTCTAGAGAGCTATTAGCAAATTTTACAGTCACTGTATGCCAGTCACCATCTGCAATAAGCTGATTATCTCCTGTGGAATCACAGGAAAAATATTTCATATTACCATCACCAATAAAACTATCATTTTCATTAGTGGCTTGTGTCCTAGCCTGAAGATTAAAAGCAGGCGAGCCATCAACGATATTTATGGAAGAAGGAATCATATAAGAGAATGTATAAACTAGCGTATCTCCAGGCGAATAGGAGAAATAGCTATAAATCCCCGCACCACCATTTTCGGCTGTTATTTTTAAAGAGTTTTGCCCATCTGCTGCCGCAGTTGAATCATTAGGTTTGTGATTCCTAATAATAATTTCCCCAACTTCACCATTTTCCCAACCACCCCAGTACTTAAGTCCTTCTTCAAAACTACCGTTTGGGAAGCCTTCTGTAGGATCATTCAACGATTTTGCTGCAACTCCTCCAACATAATCAGAATACTGTTCTTCTGGCTCTATAACTGGATCCATACATGATATAGAAACCAGAATTAAGAGGGGAACTATAGTTGTCTTTATTCTATTTTTTATGATATCAAACATAAGTAATCCTATTAATAATCTAGCAAAACTTCAAAGATGACATTTCTCCTAGTGGGCGGTGTGCCAACAACTCTAGGTCCATCTTGATCTAGTAAATTATTCAATTGTAGCTTTAGCCTGGCCCTTTCAATAGGCTGAAATTGAAAGTGCATATCAAAAATCCAACCACCACCAATCGCACCCTTATTTTCATAAATCATATTTGGAGATAAACTTGCCAAACTTTGATTCTCAGTAGCAACATGATATCCACTGACAAAGTCAAAGGCTTCTGTGTAATTGCCTGTTAGCTGTACCCACAATTTATCTGTAAAAAGACCATCCTTTGAAATACTAAAAAACCCCTTATTCTTTGGTGCATTAAAAAATAATTTTCCTGGTTGGTAGGATAAACTCTGTAGTGAATTTTCGATAAAATTGAGAAGCGTGTCATTCTTAATTGAGTCAAGTTCAATATCTTCAAATAGATTGGTCTCTTCGCCACTATCTGTTTCAAACTGAAGATTATCATAGACTGAAAAACCTACAGATAATACTACGTCACTAATAAGATTATATTTAAACATCAAATCCGCACCAAAGATGGTCGCACCTGATGTTGAGGTATAAGAATAAATCACCGATGAACTTCTTCGATTATAGTCAGATATAAATTCATCTCCAATATTAGTTATTTGCTCAGGAATGTAAGGAGAAGTAGATGGGTAAAAATCATGAATAATTCTTAAAGGACTTATAAAATTCTTATACTCCGAAAAAAATAAAGAAACATCCAGGAATAATTTTCCATAAAACAACTTCTTCATGCCTAATTCATAACTATCAACTGTTTCAATCTCAAGTGGCGGGACATATGTTTCCTCATCTATCATAAAACCATCTCGATTACCTCTAAACTGTGTCTGCATCGGATTAAAAGTAAGATCACTGTACCTTAACTCGCCATCATTAATCTGTTCCTGAATAAGTGGATTATTAACATTCAGAAGTTGATTAATCCATGATCCTTGGTCAAAAAGAAAAGGTAGGATATTACCACCATCTTGGGAATCAAAAAATCTAAGCATATGTAGATTAAATATACTTGGTGTCTGAAAAGCTCGATTATAGCTAAACCTAAGATTGCCTGATTGCAATCCATTCCACTGCAAGGCGTATCTTGGACTAAACCTTTCATCATAGTATGAGTGCTTATCATAACGCAAAGCTGTCACAAATTTTATCTGCATAGGAAGATCAAGAGTCGCTTGTAAATATGCACCATACTCCTCAATCTCAATAGGATCTCCAATTACGGAGTCAACCATTGTGGCACTTTCTCGCTCTGTAACTAAACCTCTATCATCTAAAAACTGTCTTTTACTATCAGGTCGATAAACTGAAAAGTCGCCACCAGCAATAAAATCCATGTCCTTAAATGTAAAACTTCTTTGAAAATCACCTCTCAATACATCTGTCTTGACAAAATCAGGGATTTTTGTTCTATCTACTGACTCTTTTAGCGTTAGCCCTTGACGCATCATATTGAGATAAGCAACATCAGAATTCCAGTATTCTCCACCGGTTGATCTAAGCCAGTGTATCCTTGCAAATGAATTTTCACGAATTATTTTTGCCCACAAAGAACCCATTGTGTAATTGATAAAATTTAAACCACTATCAAATGGTTGATAACCAGTTTGGTAGTAATGCTCATGCCCAACTGCTATTTCCGTATAAGGAGAAAGTTCATAGAAAAATTGGAGGTTTGCCTTAGTATTTTTAAGTGTACGTTCAAAATCAGAGTCCATTACGTCTATCTGTTCAGCATGATCCCATTGATTATCACCGTTCTTGTCATCCCAAACCTCAGGTTGAGTTTCATCCCAAAAATTCCAGAATTGAACATCCTCATGAAAACCAGGTAATGTGATTTCACCATCCATATTATAGTCTTGACCAAATGTTCTGGTATACTTCCAATCCATTACATCTATATTTTCAAAAGAGAACTTAAATGCAAATGGGCCTACTGCTTTTGCAAGTCTTGCTCTAAGCGAGCTATAATTACTCGATCCTGTACCAAACGCTATCGTCGATCCCTGAGAATTTCTAGGATGTTTGGTTATCACATTTAACAAACCATTATGAGCGTTTGGGCCATAAAGTGCTGAACTTGGTCCAAACACTATCTCCAATCTTTCAATATCTTCATTAACAAATGGAAGAGTATTACCATAAGCAATATAAAAAGTTGGTTCCATATAGTTAGCACCATCAACAAGAGAAACAAACCTACCATTGAATGCACTCATAAATCCTCTCACATTAAGGGCAGTACGACCCATGCCAACCTGATATGTTTCAACTCCTCTTACAGTTTTTAATATCGCACCTAAATCTCCTCCCGCAGTTTTTCTAATTTGCTGCTCTGATACTGCAGCAATGGTAATAGGAGCATCAATTAATTTTTCTTTCTTTTTAGATGCTGAGACCACAATTTGTTCTGTCTCGAGCGCATCTTCTTCAAGTGTGAAATTTATATTTTCATGGAATGGGGCTTTTAAAATATTGCCAACTTCTTCATCTTCTTCTAAGTCTTCATCAATATCAATTCCTAACTTAGATGAAAAACTACTTTCATCATCATCCGCATCATCATCAGATTCAAACTCTGATATGTATAGCTCTATCTCCTGTGATTTATATCCTATGTAACTGACAAGCAGAGTGTATTTTCCAGGATCAATATTATCAATTCTAAAATTGCCACTGAAATCTGTTGTGCTACCTAAAAAAGTTCCCTTTAAATTGATATTTGCACCAAGCAAAGGCTCATTGTTCCTATCAATCACATTTCCAGAAATATAGTGTGCAGATTGTGAAAAAATACAACTAGAAATTAGAAAAAAGATAACGGCAATATTCTTTACTTTACTAAGCATACTAGCTAATCCTTAGAATAAAAAATGTATATAAAAATGATAATATAATTGTAAAAAATTTACACTTATTAACTTTATTAGAATAGTTTTTTATGATATATTGATTCATATAACTATAATTTATTTCCTATTTTTTCTTAATAATCACGAAAGTCATATCATCCTTTAGCTCAGCATTGTCACTTAGCCAAGTATGACAGAGGTCGACCAATCCATCCTTAATCTCCTCAGCAGATTTATCGCTTAGAGATTTAATAGTTTCAAGAGTACGCTCGTAGCCTACCATTTCATCATCAGCATTCTCCGCCTCAGGG
>CAZPIF010000105.1:0-5439 GCA_964586565.1 uncultured bacterium | reverse complement strand
ATGATGGTTTCGATGCATTATTCCATATGCTCCTGGATGTAAAAAGGATGATCCTTGAAAAATAAATGTAAGAAAAAAAAATGTTTTCTCCCAAAAGGGAGTCATCTTAAACATTTTATGTGATGTGTAGCGATGCAGAAAAATTGTCTGGAAAAATAGAGATAAGTACCAATGTGAAAAAAAGAAAATTAATATTATCATCACAAACCTATCTTTTACTAAATCTGTAGTGAGAGACACCCCACTCAGAACCATTATCATATCCAAATAATTTCTCACACGACATGAAAAAAATTCGCCAACGCTGGAACCACAATTTTGCATCATCGCCATATGTATCTGAAAATATTTCCATTATTTTATCTTTATTTTGGTCCATCTTATTAACCCAAGCCAAAGATGTTTTTTCATAATGTGTACCAGACATACTCCATATGTCATCTATTTTTAGATCATCCTGAAAGTGTAGCAGGAGGTCATGCGATGGCATCATCCCGCCAGAAAAAAATTCGCGAGCCATCCAATCGGCTTCACCTTGATTTTCAAATGGATAGACAACAGATTCATGGGAAAAAATATGAATGAATAATTTTCCCTCATCATTAAGCCAGTTAGAAATTTTTGACAATAGTTTCTTATAATTTCGCATGTGTTCGAACATTTCAATGGAAACTACTCGTTCAAAACCCTCTTTAGTTTCAAAATCATTCATGTCTGCAGTCCGAACTTCAACATTGTTTATGCCCTGAGCTTTGCACCGACTTAGAATATATTCCTTCTGATCTTTTGAATTACTAACTGCAGTAATTTTACTATTTGGTAATTTTCCTGCCATATAACAGGTAAAAGACCCCCATCCACAACCAAGCTCAAGTATTGAATTTCCATCAACAAGCTGGGCCCTGTTAAAACTAAGATTAAGCATAGCTTCTTCAGAATCATCCAATGAATTGACACCATTAGGCCAGTATCCAGAACTATACTTCAGATGCTTTCCCAGAACATTTTCAAAAAATGAAGTTGGAACTTCATAATGCTGCTCATTTGCTTTTTCGGGAACCAATGCAATAGGACTTTCTTTCATCTGTTTTATCCAATTCTGTTTAGTAACTGAAACCTTCTCTTTATCGGATGAACATTCATTATCTAATCTATTTTTACAGTTTTGTACAATACCAAGCCTAATGAAATAATCAGGGATAATTCCTCTTTCTGCTAATTCAATAAGTTTTGAAATCATCTAATACTCCACCTTAATATTGCGTACTCCTGATTTAGCAAATACTAGCTGAACATCACCAATATTCCTCTCTAAAAACCCCGCCTCACAGTATAGAAAATAGAATTCCCACATATTAATGAATGACTTAGAATATCCCATTGCTTTCACTTCTGGCAATGCACCCATGAAATTTTTTCTCCATCTATTTAAAGTTACCGCATAATGACGAGTAATATCTTCCATATCAATCATTGATAAATCAGTCTTATTTTTAATCACATCAGTTATCTGGGAAACAGATATAAGACATGAGCCAGGAAAAATATATTTTTTAATAAAGTCAACAGAATCCTTATAGGTATCAAAATTTTGATCATTATATGTTATTCCTTGAAGCGCCATTAATCCATTTGGTTTTAATAAAGTTGATATTTTTGTAAAATAGTCTGATATGTACTCATAACCAACTGCTTCAATCATTTCAATAGAAACGATCTTATCATATTGGCCATTAAGCTTTCGATAATCCTTATTGATTACATTTATTTTTGATTCCAAACCCTCCTGAGCCACACGTGCTTTTGCGTACTCATATTGAGCATCTGATATGGTTGTAGTCTTAATATTACATCCATAATTTTTTGCAGCATAGATAGAAAAACTTCCCCATCCCGTGCCTATCTCCAAAACAGAGTCGTTTTCTGTAAGATTCAATTTTCTACATATCCGATCTAATTTTTCTATTGATGCATCTTCAAGATTTGTATTTGATTTACTGAAGTAAGCGCAGGAATAAGTCATTGTAGGGTCTAACCATAGCTTGTAAAAATCATTACTCAAATCATAATGGGCAAGAATATTTTCCTTACTACCTTTTAATGTATTCTGCCTGTTCCTATGTATCAATTTATTGATCGGACTTAATAATTTAGCAAAACCATTATTCAATGATAAAAGAATGGAGCGATTTCTTAATATAATTCGCATAAGCATTACCACGTCGTCTGCGGACCAATATCCTAATATGTAGGCTTCTGCAATACCCAGAGCTCCACCACTTCCTGTCATAACATAAAATTCTTGTGAATGAACGTAAACATTTACTTTTAATATTGATTCAACATCACCAAAAGAAAACTTTTCGTCACCATCTTCAACATTAATATGGCCAACAGCTAGATGACTTAATTTTTTCTTTAACCCACTTTTAAAAACAGAGTTAAGAAACGTAACTCTAGTCGGCTTATTTATTTTTTCAGCTAAGTGGTCTACTTGCATTATCGTACTCATCAATCAACTTCCCTTCATTAAATTTGCTTTGTCTGGATGAATGAAAAAAGGTGCTTTTCTTACCCACAGCTTAAAGGCTTGCCAATGAATACGGAAAACCACAACCATAGTAATTAATGGGAACCTTAGAACTTGTTTTAATAATCCCATTAGCGTAAAAGGTAGTCTTTTCATTTTTAAGGTAGCATCAAAGACCTTATTTCCATCTTTAAAATTCTTCATATTTACTAAAAGGTTTTCATTTGGCTGTGTAAATAACCATTCATATTTATGATCCATTCCCCAGAATGGACTAACATGTAATTTTTTTTCAAGATCTGCTAAAAGGTTTCCAAATTGGTCATCTTTATCTCTTTCATTAATAATGTATGAATGTCTTTCATTCCAAGGAGTATTAGTCACTTCTGCCATGATTACGTCAACGTTTAAATCATCTTCATCAAAACAATAGTAAAAGCTTACAGGGTTAAAGCAATAACCTAAGTACCTTAAATTGGTTAAAAGTCTAATTGGACCCTTTACCTTATATCCAATCTTGTCGAATACTGTTTTTCTCACAGATTCATCTAAACTCATCTTTGACTCTCCATGATAGTCTTTACGCATGAATGAAATAAGCGCAGGCTTGTTGATATTCCAGAGCCAAGATTTTCGCAATGAATATTCTATAGAATTAAGATCTATATATGTCATAAATAATGGATAGGTGAAAAAATGGTCAAAAGGAGTAAAACGACGGTGTCTAATTGTTCCTTTATAAATATAACTTTTATTCATGGTATTCATAGTGATTCACCAAAACTCTTACATACATCAAGTCCACTTATAACACCATCCTCATGGAATCCATTCCTCCAATAGGCTCCACAATAATAAGTATTATTTTTACCACTTATTTCATATTTACGACTTTGAGCATCTATACTTGAAACAGTAAACAATGGGTGATCATAATTTAAATTTTTTATAACCTTAGATTGGTCTATAAGATCACCACTATTAAGAGAAACACAAAATGTTCTATCAGATTTTATACTCTGTAAAATATTCATATTATAGGTTAACGCAACTGCTTTATCTTGATCTTTATCTAAAAGATAGTTCCAACTTGACCATGCATTCCTCCTTCTGGGAAGAATGGAATCATCATAATGAAGAATAGCATCATTTTTCTGATATTTGATAGCACTCAATATTTCTCTTTCTTCTGTTGAAGGGGAATCAAGCATCGCCAATGATTGATTGCTATGAGTAGCAAAAATTATGGAATCAAAATTTTCACTTTCTAAAGAGCCAGAACCAAATTTAACTGTAATGTTATCACTATCTCGCTTGACATTTTTCACTGGCGAAGATAGTCTAATCTTATTTTCAAAACCTTGAATCATTTTTTCTACATATTTCTTTGAACCTCCACTGATGACCCACCAATTTGGTCTATTGAGAATCTGTAATAATCCATGGTTATCAAAAAATCTGATAAAAAAAACTGCAGGTATATCCATCATTTTGTGTGGTATTGTTGACCATATTGCAGCGCCTATAGGAATAATGTAATACTGAATAAATTCATCCGGGTAATTTTTTGAATTTAGATATTCCCCAAGGGTAATTTTAGAATCAAGTATATTCAGGTCAATCCTAGCCTCAGAATTAAACCTACTCATGCTTTGAAGTATTCGTAAAAATGATGGCCTAAAGAGGTTTGACCTCTGCGCAAATAATCCGTTTAAGGAATGCCCTGCATATTCAAGATCATTTTTTTCCGACTTAACACTAAAACCCATCCTTGTTAATTGTCTCTCTACACCGAGTTGATCTAAAATTTCAATGAAATTAGGATAGGTCCGCTCATTGTATACTATGAAACCAGAATCAATATATAATTCTCTTCCACCATACACAATTTTATGAGTGTGGGTATGCCCACCAATGTAATCATTCTTCTCAAATATAGTAATATCGTGTTTTCTATTTAAAATGTATGCACAAGTCAAACCAGATATTCCAGAGCCAACTATAGCTATCTTCATAATTCTATTTGACCTCTAGAGAATACACAACTAGTTCCAATCTTGAGTTATTTTTTTAATTAATGATATGTCGTAACCAATATCTGACAATCTATTTAATATATCATCGTATTGGTTTTCATTCATAATTGGATCTCTAGCCATGATCCAAACGTATTTTCTTGAAGGAATTCCAATGACAGTGTATGAATAATCTTCATCTAGGTCTATGATGAAAAAAGGCATCTTAAAAGGCCATAAGAACTGCATTTTCCACTCTGCATTAGTTTCTTTATTTTTTATGAAACCAGTTGGCTTATATGTTTTTTTCTTTCCACTGGGAGAGTCTTTGAAAAAGGTGAAGGTTGTCTCAATTGTACCATTGTTTCCTAACCTGTAGGATTCTATAGCATTGGTTGCTCCTTTCTCAATAAATGTTGGTATGTTGGCTATAACATACCAATCCCCCATAAAACGTTCTATATCTACATGTGCAACTGTTTTCATCTCTGAATATTTATCTAGATTTGAATTGTCAAAACATCCTTTAAAAATAATAGAATTGATAATCACTAAGATATAAATTAAATATTTCAAATCAACATTCAATTAGGGAACTACCGTAATATTCCTACGAGTTGCCTCGCTAACAACATCCTTGAAAATATTCACTATATTCATTTTATTCAAAAATTCAATCGCAAAATCAGGTATTGATCCTCCAGGATCTAAATATAAACGATATGAAAGAATATACTCCTTTTCATCTATAGGCTCTGCCATCCAAAGACCTGCTCCATAATCAAGATATATGGCATCCCTAGAAGTAGGTTGGATCATCATTCTTTCACTTACTTCCCTATCGATTAAATACCAGTGGACAATAGATGTTTTGTCTTCAATATTATAGCCCCT
>CAZPIF010000104.1:0-5506 GCA_964586565.1 uncultured bacterium | reverse complement strand
GTCAGTAACAAACAATGAATCCTGACTAAACCTAATCGTTATAAGAGGTCCATCAGCAATTGCAGCGTATGGCCTAATGGATATCGTTTCATTAGGATCCCACTCGTCGTCCTGATCAAAATCAGATATTCGGAAGGGCGGCTCATCATCATGGGTTACATTCTTTATTCTAAAAGGCACACTTGTTCCATAGGGATCAACGCTAACGGAGTCTCCTAGTCCACCTTCAAACTGTAATTCAAAATCAGCTGGATAATATCTTTGCACCATTAACGCAAGCAGCCCATAGTTACATTCTCCTACAGTCCATCTGGTAGAGTCTTCGATAATTTCATATTCAGAGTTTGAGGCAATTATTCTCATTCCATCAAACAACGGGTTATCAATCTCACCATTCATAGACTCTATATCTGTAAGATGGAAAAATCGATAGCTAACAACAAATTCACTATCTAATAGAAGCTGCGGATTAGTAATAAAAAATGTTCCAGTCTCAGAAACAAGTGTATAGTCAATGCCATAGGTATATGTAATATTATCATCTAATATGCTAGTGACTATAACAGGATATAGAGTATCATATATTGTAACCTCATCAACAATAACTGAATCAACAAAAATGGCAGTGTCTATTCGGTCATAGGTTGCTATGGCTGTACTATCCGCATTTATTTTTAACGTCTCAATAATCAGGTCTTGGTTTCTTACACTAAAAGCCATTTCCTCTTGTGATTCAACATAATCAAAAACAACTTGGTATTCTTTAGCATCTTCTATTGCGTATGGATCAACTACCTCAACTTCAATCGTACCAGAACTGTAGCCAGATACATGGTTTACAAAATCTTCTCCTTCTCCAATTGTATTAGGAGGAACATATCCAATTGCCTCAGAGTTTGGCACTACTATGGCTGCATTCTCACTTAAGTTTACAACATTGCCCTTGTAATCAAGATCTAGGGTTATCGAGCATTCACTTGGTGCAATAGGTTGTAAGTTTTCTGTTTCAGAAAATCCATTTTCAAAAAAATCAAGATCATATCCTTTATCGTAGGCTGTCACAGCATAGTAATATGTTTGTCCATTGATGATATTGTGAGAGTCAACATAGGCATATTGAAGACCGGTATCCTCGCCCATATTAAATTGAACACCATTGTATCCAATTGGATGCGGCCCTGTGAGCCCATTTTCTAGATCAAAAACTGCTATTGGCTCTTTAAAGGTGACATTACCATATGTATCTGTTATGGTATATGAATCAATAAAACCAGGATCTGTACTTCTATAGATTCGATAACCCTCAAAATCTGCCCCGTAAATTGGATCTTTTGATTTTTCAGAAAAACTATCCCAGTAAAGTGTCACCTTGTTATCTCCTGGTGCCGCAGTCATTGTAGGTTTTAATGGTGGTTTTGCAAAGCTGTAGTCATTGTCATATATTTTTTGCATAGTAGCAGTATTACGAATAATATCTGCCATATCTTCTCCAAAAACCATTGCTATTGCAAATTTTTTCTTCTCTCCTGGCTGTAGTGAAATATAGCCTGAACCATATAAAAATGTCTGGTCAACATTCTGTTGTGGTACTTGAAAAAGTCCTGGAGTCATTTGACCCCACATAATTTCATCATCATCCGGGTTGACACTGGGATATGGCGCTGAATAGAAGCTCGATAGCCCTATCTGATCGGATTCATCATTGTCTGTAATCTCAAAATTTGGCTCTCCAACATCAGGGATTCCGTTTCCCTCAGTACCATCCTCATCGGGACCTATGTAGTTAATATGAAATGGTGCCAAACCATCTGCACCAATATCATCTCTCTCTGGATCCCAGTCACCATCGTTATCAATACCATCAAACTGACTCTCATCAATCATTCCATCCTCATCATTATCCAGAGAGTCGGTAGGATTTCCAGGTGACTCTAAAAAACTCCATCCAAAATAGGCAGGGCGAAAACCACCATAGGAATTGCTCCATTCATCATGGTCCCATTGAAAAACCATGTCATTTTCAGTATCAAACCACGCATCATCATCACTGTAGCTTGATGCACCGCCAATATCAGCGTCGCCATACATACCAAAAACCACACTATCCAACACACTTGTTCCAACATTTGTTATCCAATAAGTGACAATAATTATATCTTCTGCAGCAGGGTGGTTCCATTGGTATCCTCTTGTCTCCATCTGAATGCCAAGACCTCTTCGATGATCATCAGGAGATTCGATTTCAGAAAGCGGAACATCGTTCTCATCTGGCCAGTAAAAAAATTCACTATTATAATAATCATCAACAACAAAATATGATTCCTGATCTGCCCTAACATACTTACCGTATTGTCCATTCCACTGACCATCCCAATCAGAGGATTTATTTGGCCATGAATCAGGCCAAGATGATTCATTGTCACTCATTGCTAATTTTTCTTGATTTGGATTTGCATATCCCGATAGAGGCTCAAATGTCCATGGTGTACCATCAGGTGACTGATCTGCTAGTCCACTAATACCATCTGAAACAACGTGCTTTCTATTACCATTTGTGTCGACAACACTTGCTGCAATTATAGGAGAAAATTCCCAGATATATGAGTGGCCCGATCCAATGGGATATACTCCAGAAAAACTACTACTTTGATCACCTATAGAACCAAAGTTATAGAATCTACACAGTACACGATTGCCCGAATGGTCACCATATTTTCTATCTTCCCTACCTAAAATCTTTGCTGGAGCCGATCTGTTATTGAATAATTTCTTTTTAGGATAATTTTCTGAATTGCTATAATCATATGCCAGAAAGTAAAAAATAATGATTATGAATCTTTTTATCATACTATTGGAAAGATAGTGAAAGTCCAAACTTAATCTGTCTTGGCGCTGAATAGTATGAAGGTACAATTAGGTATTCATCTAATGTATTTAGCATTGGACCACTATATTGTGGTGTATAACTAGGGATAAGAGAATAGGATGAACGACCTGTATCACCATATACTGTAAGTTCATTTCGGATATCAAATAAATTATAGATATTGATATTTGCAGATAACCGAATAGATTTTGATATCTGAAAGTTATAAAAACCTCTTAGATCTACATTATATGTGGGAGGCTTGCGCCCATTATTTTCGAACGAAGTTCTTTGACCATCTGCATTTGTTGTTGTGTATGGAAATCCACTTCCGTAATTGAAAACCAGACTAAGACCAGATACTTTCGTTGGGTGAAATGTTAGTGAACCATTAAGTGTATGTCGCTGATCCCAGTCAAGAGGCACCAACATCTTTTCTGGCTCAATATCAGATTGCTCGTCATAGAAGGCTGCTGTAGGATCTGATGCATTTCCCTCTGAAATAGAAAAGGTATAGTCCAAATTCCCTGATATATTTTGCCTTGATCTCTTTGATAGTGCTACTGTAATACCCTTAGAATTTGCATGGTCTTTATTCACATACACACCATACCTGTCTCCGGCAATGAATGAATTCTTTATCTCAGATGAATTAAGATTTCTAATATCTTTAAAATATCCAGTTACCTCAAGGCCTATATCTCTACCAAACTGCTGAGAAAATCCTACCTCATACTGCGTTGTGCGCTGTGGCTCCATATCTGCATTCCCCATTGTAGAGTTTATACCTGATGCTGCGGGGACCTCAAACTCAGGATTGTCATATATGTAACTAAAACTTGGGTTTTGAAAAAAGTGTCCATACGAAAAGTGCAGATACCCTTTATCTGTTATTGGAAATGCCAAAGCAAATCTAGGGCTTAACTGTCTTTTTGCTTTTGCATATCTATACCAAGGGTCACCATTAGCATTTGACCTGATTCTTTCGGGTTCTGTCTTTAGATTGTCATACCTCATCTCATTTTCTGAGATTTCACCATCCCCATTAGAATCTTTCCATTTATTTATTGGTTTAACAGGAGAAATATAGTTAGGATCTTCAAAGTCATTTAGCGTCCAGAACTGAGGATCAAAGTGGTCATAGCGTAGGCCTATATTTACAACTATATCATCTGTCTCTATCTTGTCCTGAATATATGCTGAAAATTCTATTGGATTTCGACCATCCAGTGGATCACCTGACCATATAGTGTCATTTGTGTTGGGATCAATATCATATGTTAAGGAAAATGGATCTATCATTGACTGAAAAGAATCATGGATAGTATTACCTTCAGGACCAGCAACCATAGGAATGTAATTTGTGAAGGCAGATTGTAATACAGAGATATTGTTGTAGTTAATTAATGTTGACCTGTATTCAGTACCTAGTTTGACCTGGTGTGCTGAATTGATCTGACTTACAATTTCTGCCTTCCACGTTTTGATATTGGACTTCCTATTGTATATGTCCATATACTTTCCACCAACTTCAAAATTATTTCCGGTTGCATAATCTAGAATACGAGGATCAGTATCATAAATAGTAGAATGAAGTGTATCATATGACCATTCATTATCAAAAGAAAGAGTATCAAGTGCCTTATAATAATCCTCATTATCACTCAAATGTGTACGATAGTGATTTGTAGAATTTGAAAACATAAAATTCGCAAAGGTGGATCTATTAATCGACACATCAGTACGCAGAATATCGCCCAACCTAGTATTAAATGAAAAAGGCCGACCATCGGGATTCCACCTGTAAGAGTGAGAATATGATTGCGATACAGTATTACTAAACATCCGATTATATCCAATTTTAATTTTGGGTGTTGCGCGCCAACTCAGTTTTGCCTGATATGTATCTTGGATACTCCAATTCATGGACACTTTATCAAAATTACCTGCTGATCTTTTTTCATTTATAACAGAGCGTAAACTATCTTGGTATGATATTGGTGACCATAGAGATATATCTGGCATATAACCATCTCCTAAGCCAACCGCAGTATCAATTAAAAAAATATTAGAACTCTCTTCCCAGATATAAGACTCAGGATGGAATACTCTTTCACCAAAAAGGTAGCCGTTGTTTGTCTTTTTTCTACCAGACAAAAAGAATGATAACTTACCAGGAATTACAGGTCCCTCAATATTGGCTTTTAGGTCTGATATATTACTCCAGTCTACTTTATCAACTTCTGGAAACAGATCATCTTTTGCAATAAGATAGTCCCCCATATTGGCTGAAAATGATCCAGAATATTTTGAGAAGTCACCATCTTTAGTAATGATATTGACTATTCCAGACATAGCTTGACCATATTCAGCGTTAAATGTTCCGCTTATAAATTGTAACTCTTGGATAGAGTTATTTTCAATCTCAACCGCCATACTCAAATTGTATGGATCCGTTACTGTAATACCATCAACCATATAAGATATCTCACCTCCTCTGCCTCCGCGAACATGTATCTCACCTCCAGTTGTCACAACCCCAGCCTGTAGAGCTATAACATCTTGAAACTCCTCAACGGGTAACATCTCGACCTCATCACTGCTTATATTTGCCTGTGAATATGTAACATCAGTCTGTAT
>CAZPIF010000103.1:0-5560 GCA_964586565.1 uncultured bacterium | reverse complement strand
ATGCTTGCCAGTAACAGTTCCAGAAGCAAATGTTACCTATGATGCTTTTTTATATGGTGACTATCTATGGACAGCAAGTTGGGCAGGAGGACTGAGAAGATATAATCTAAACGATGGAAATTGGGAAATAGTCCCATTGCCTTTGGATGATCAAGAATTTTTGTCGCTATGTACAGGCTTTGATGAAACTGATGATCTTGGTAGAGCTATCCTTCCTGAATATTATTTGAATCCAAGAGATCCAGCTGATGGAGGTAATCATAATCATAAAGCTTTTTCAGTTTTAGTGAATGAAGATACTGTATGGGTGGGCACAGCGAATGGTATAAATAGAGGTATTATGATCAATGAATGGAGGGAAACATCTCCAGGTAATTTTCAATTATTTGATTGTATTGAGTGGAAACATTACTCATACCCTAATGATAATCTTTCAGGAAATTTTGTAGTGGGTCTTGCAAAACAAGTATGGAATGGACAGACAACTGTTTGGGCAGCAACTATGAACGCTGATACTGAGGGTGAGATAAGAGGTCTAAGCTACACAAGAGATGGAGGTTTGACTTGGGAGTCAACACTCCTTGGGGAAAGGGTTTACAACATTGCCGCAAAGGATTCGATAGTCCTAGCGTCAACTCAATCTGGATTATGGAAAAGCTTTGACGGTCAAAATTGGGCTGTATACAAACCGGCTGTTGATACAACATTTATGTCTCAAGAACAAATCTTAACAGATATTGTCTATACATCATCTTTTGATAATCGAGATAGCATCCCAAGATTATGGATCGGAACATCTAATGGGGCTGCATTATCTTCTGATATTCAGGGGTCAAGTTGGACTATTTTCCAGACTGAATATGATTCAATGGATTTTTATGCATATCCTAATCCATTTTCTCCTTTAAATCATAATCAGCTAGGAGGTGAGGGATATGTAAGGTTTCATACGGGAACAATTATAAATACCCAAATAGAATTGGATATTTACAATTTTGCTATGGAGAAAGTCTATCATCATAACTTTGATCTGAATACGTATAATGGATCACTAAAATGGAATGGGCGTAATAATAATGGAATTTTGGTTGACAATGGTGTTTATTTTATTCGTATGAAATATTCACCATCTGTAAACAAAAGTCCTCAATATTTTTGGGACAAACTGATAGTGGTCAAATAATGAAAAAAGTTATAACCATAATATTTTATATCGTATCATGTACATTTTGTCAGGATTGGGGAGGTCAGTCAGGAAGTTTTTTAAGAATGGGTATGTCAGCAAGATCTCTTTCAATGGGAGGTGGTTTTACTGCTGAGCTTGATAAAAATTTTCCTGTTTTTCATAATCCTGCCTGGTCTGCATTCTTAACGAAACGTCATTTTGGTAGTTCCTATACTAACCTTACACTTGATCGTCGCTTAGCATCAACAAGCCTTGCTATGGCACTACCTCCTACTGCTGGATTAGGAATTGCCTGGGTATACGGAGGTGTTAGCAATATACAGGGTCGCTATAGCACAGGTATGAAATCTTCAAAGATGCAGACAGGAGAGAATGCGCTATTAATAACCTTTGCTCAGCGTATTCTTCCATGGATATCAATTGGAGCAAATTTTAAGATATTAAGATATGATCTACCCATTACAGATACAGATCAGGTATCAGGGTCAGGTATTGGTTTTGATATTGGAATATTGATTAGGACAGGGCCTTACAATATGCTTGGATTAATGGTTCAAGACATTAGTTCAAATTATCAATGGGATACCAATGAGTTATACACCCAAGGCGGTCCTTATAAGGAAGAATTTCCAACTATATATCGCATTGGTTCCAGATATGAAAAAAATAGAATGAATATTGTGGGAGATTTAGGTATAATTACAGATCATGACTCATATTATGGAATCCTTCCAAGAGTTGGAATAGAGTATGGTTTTTTGGAGCAGTACTTTTTTCGCGGCGGATATGGAAACGGTAGACTAGGATTTGGTTTAGGGTATAAATACGCATTATTTAATACAAATGACTCACACATTGACTATGCTTTTTCTATGGATTGGGTTTCTCAAACGGCACACACCATTTCATATGCATTTAATTTTTAAAGCTTTATTCTTTTGTACAGGGCTAGTGTATAGTATGGGTACACAAATGTTAGTTTTACCAACATCTGCAGAAGAATTAAGTATTGGAAGTCACCCTACATTATCGGGGTTATTTTCACTGAATCCTGCTCTGATCAAGGCAAATGAAAAGCACCCATATCTTTCCTTGAATAGGGGTAATTGGCTTGGGGATGTATCTGTGTCACAAATTGGATATAATCAAATGATAGATGATAATGTAGTACATTTGGGTATAAGATATTCAGGTGTATCAGATTTAGAATTTAGAGAGGAGATACCTCAGGATGATCCATCTTCATATTTTAGTGCTTTTGGTCTTGCTGTCGATGCATCAACTGCTTTCAAATATCAAAACCACAAACTTGGTTTGAGTCTTTCTTATGTTCAATTCACCATTTTTAATGAATATTCACGGGGTATTAGTTTTGATATTGGTTATGCATTTGAAATGAAAAATAATTATATACTAGGAATAGTTGCTAAAGATATTGGTAAGATGTCAAAGTTGGATTCAAAAGCTCCTTCACTTCCAAACAGATTGTCCGCAGGTATATCAAAAAAGTTTCAGCAAAATGAATACATGAATACTATTTATGGTTCTTTGGAGTGGAACTCAATCCCATTGACATCAAAACTGTATTTTGGTAATCATTTCAAGTGGAATCGTCTTGAGCTTCTTTTTGGTTATGCAACATCAAACCAAACTACAGAAACCTCTTTTGGGGCAGGACTTAATCTGAATCGCTATAGGGTTACGTATGGTACTCGGTTTGGTTCACAGGATATAGGTTTCCCAAAACTTCTTTCTTTTAATATAATACTGCCATGAAAAAGTTTGATCTGAGAACACCTATTATCTATGTCCTTACATTCATTATTGTTGTATTACTTATTGTGTTGAAGAGACAGGATGATGCAAATAAACACCAAGCACTCAAAGATAAATTAGAAAGTGTTGAAATTGAAAAATCATCTAAGGATCGCGAAGTCTACCCCAAGAGCCCAAAGCTTAAAATAAAAGGTAAGATAGGAATAATAATTGATGATTTTGGCTACAGAAATGATGAAGTATCCGATGGGTTTTTGGAGTTAGATGCGCATTTGACTTATGCTATTATTCCAGGGCATGCCCACAGCGCCAAGTTTGGGGAGAAAGCGGTTTCGTCAGGATACGAGGTAATTGTTCATATGCCTATGGAAAATACAGGAAAAACCTACGGGGAGGAGGAATTTGTATTGATGACAGAGATGGATAATGAAACAATTGAGAGGCGTCTTAAGAATGCATTAAGCCAAATCCCAACTGCCATTGGAATGAATAATCACCAAGGGTCAAAAGCATCTGCAGATCAAAACGTAATGACCAACATAGCTAAAGTATTGAAGGAGAAAAATTTGTTCTTTATTGATAGCAGAACAACAGTTGAAACTATTGGAGAGACAACGATGGAAGTTTTTGGAGTGCCCACTGCGAGAAGGAATATCTTTTTAGATAACGAAGACAATGAGGAAAAAATCATTGAGCAACTACTCAAACTTGCCAAAAAATCAGAAAAATCAGGTTATGCGATAGGAATTGGGCATGTTAAGCCAAAGACTTTATTTGTTCTTCAGGAGCAGATACCTATTTTAAAGAAGCAAGGCTACGAGTTTGAATTTGTTTCTAGGATGTTGCACTGAGTGTCTATTTCTTGCCGCGTAACTAGAGGTGATTTCACAGAAAGTATACATGTCGCTTTTGCTGTTGTTGTTGATTCAAGTGGTGCTCCATATTTTGCAACAGGAGACCATCAGTATGTAACATGTGTGAGATCTGCTTTAAAACCTTTTCAGGCGGCTTCTATAGTTAAAGCAGGAGCGATTGAACAGCCTAAGTTTAGCCAAAAAGAATTAGCTTTAATGTGTGCTTCTCACAAAGGTGAAGAAATTCATCTCCAAACTGCTAAGTCTATGCTTTCAAAGCTGGGAATGACTGTCAATGATTATAAATGCGGGTCCCATTATCCATTTGATATAAGTAGTAGAAATATTTTAATAAAAGAAGAAAAAAGCCCAGAAGCATATCACAATAATTGTAGTGGCAAACACGCGGGTATGCTTGCTTTAGCTAAACATCTATCCTCGGATCAATCTGATTATTTAGATATAGATCACCCTGTTCAAAAAACAATTATGGAATACATAAAAAGCCTCACGGATCTAGATAATATACCTATTGCGATAGATGGTTGTTCTGCGCCAACACCTTTTCTATCTCTCCAAGATATTGCAAGTATGTTTCAAAAATTAGCAGATGGTTCTGAACCAGAGCTTGATATGGTGTTTCAGGCAATGTCAAATCATCCTGAGATCGTAGGAGGAACTAGCCATTTTGATACATCATTTATACAGGCCTTGAATGGGCGTGGTATTACAAAAGTAGGTGGAGAATCTGTCAGGGGTATTGCTTTAAAAACAAAGGATCATGGGCCATTAGGTATCGCAATAAAAATTCTAGATGGTAATTTGAGGGCGATGCCTGTTGCCGTTATGGCGTTAATTGAGCATCTTGAATTATTAGGGCAAAATGAATTAAAAAAATTAGATAAATTCCGAACTAATATTTTAACAAACCATAATGGCGATGAGGTTGGTTGCATAGAAGCCTACATTGATTTTTAAATGAAAAAATTTATCTTTTTAATGCTCTATTGTTTTTTGAATGCTTCTACTGAAAGGATCATGACCTATAATCTTCTTAATTTTTTAGGAAATGATGATAGGGAGTCTGATTTTATAAATATTATTGATTTAGCTGAGCCTGATATGATAGTCGCTCAAGAAGTTGTAGGACAGACAGGGTTTTCAAGGTTCAAGTCGGACGTATTAGATATATTAGAACCGGGAGCATGGTCTGGAGCATCTTTTATGAATCAGAGTGCGCAGCAGGATATTGCTCTGTACTATAAGCACGAGGCCTTCACATTTGTCTCTACTAACGTTGTCTACACAGCGCAGTCAGGTGGAACGAGAGATGTTATTGAGTGGGAGATGTTTCATATAAGTTCAGGCGTTCAATTCAAAATATATGGTGTCCATTTAAAAGCAACTCAGAGTAGTTCTCAAGAAAGATTAGCTGAGACAACAGTCTTGCGAAACTATCTAAATAATCATTCGCCGAATAGTCATTTTATTGTGGCGGGTGACTTTAATATTTATTCAAACAATCCATCATCAGAACCTGCTTTTGAAATGTTAACAGGTTCTAGCGATGATAATGATGGTCAGTTATTTGATCCTATTAATAGGATCGGTCACTGGCACAATAACAGTGGATTTGCAGATGTGCATACTCAATCACCAAGGACCACTCAGTTTGGAGGTGGGGCTAATGGTGGAATGGACGACAGGTTTGATTGGTTGTTTGTCTCACAGTCACTGCTAGATG
>CAZPIF010000102.1:0-5563 GCA_964586565.1 uncultured bacterium | reverse complement strand
TCGATAGGGGGTTTGTGGAAGATACCGGTAGGAAGGTTTTTGCTTTTTTGGGTGATGGGGAAATGGATGAACCAGAATCAAAAGGTGCGCTAACTCTTGCAAGCAGAGAAAACCTAGACAATCTTGTTTTTGTAGTTAATTGCAACCTTCAAAGATTGGATGGACCCGTTCGGGGAAATTCAAAAATAATACAAGAGCTTGAAGCTGCTTTTCGGGGCGCGGGTTGGAATGTAATAAAATGTGTTTGGGGCTCTGATTGGGACTCCCTGTTCGAAAATGATACAGATGGGGCCCTATTAAGTCGTTGCGAAGAAATAGTAGATGGAGACTTGTTAAAGTATGTTGTAGAGGGTGGCGGGTATATGAGAGAACACTTTTTTGGAAAAACGCCAGAGTTGCTAAAGATGGTTAGCCATATGACCGATAATGAGATTGAAAAAATGAAATCAGGGGGGCATGATCCGGTAAAAATGTATGCCGCATACTTAGAGGCGGTTAGTCACAAAGGGTCGCCAACGGTTATTTTGGCAAGAACTATTAAGGGATATGGGTTAGGCGAGGCTGGAGAGGCTAGGAACATTACTCATAACCAAAAAAAATTAGATGAAAAAGACTTGTTGTATTTTAGAGACAGGTTTAACGTTCCAATATCTGATAAGGATGCCACTAGGGCGTTGTTTCAGTCTTTTTCAAAAAACTCAAAAGAGTATAAATACTTAATGGGTCAAAGAAAAAAACTAGGGGGGTCGTTACCCGCTCGCGCAAATAGCCCCCAAAAACTAACAGCTCCAGATATTTCAATTTTTGAGGAGCTTTTAAATGGAACGGGGGACCGACAAATTTCAACAACGATGTCTTTTATTCGACTTCTTTCAATATTAACAAAAGACAAAGAAATAGGAAAAAATATTGTTCCAATTGTTCCTGACGAGGCTAGAACTTTTGGAATGGACCCGCTATTTAGGCAGCTTGGTATATATTCACATTCTGGTCAGTTGTACGACCCGGTCGACTCGGACCAGTTTTTATATTACAAGGAAGAAAAAAACGGACAAATACTTGAAGAGGGTATAAACGAAGCGGGAGCAATATCCTCTTTTATAGCTGCCGGTATGAGTTATAGTAATCACGGAATACACATGGTTCCTTTTTACATTTATTATTCTATGTTTGGTTTTCAGCGGGTTTGGGATTTTATATGGGCGGCTGGAGACATGCGAGTTAGAGGTTTTCTTCTTGGGGGTACGGCTGGAAGGACAACTCTTAATGGTGAAGGGTTGCAACACCAAGATGGACATAGTCACCTTGCAGCAGCAGCAACGCCAAACATTAAGGCATATGACCTGGCATACGCATACGAAATTGCAATTGTTGTCCAAAAAGGAATGGTGGAGATGGTTGAAGAGGATAAAGATGTGGTGTATTATTTAACACTAGAAAATGAAAACTATATTCACCCGAAAAAGCCAAAAGGTGTCACTAAAGACATAATAAAAGGTTTGTATAAAATTAGAGCCACTAAGCAGCCTAAAGTTCGTCTTCTTGGTAGTGGCCCGCTAATGGGGGAAACGCTTGCGGCTGCTGACCTCTTAGAAAAAGATTGGGGAATCAAGCCCGGGGTGTGGAATGTAACGAGTTTTAGCGAGTTGCGTAGAAATGCAGAAGAAGTAGAAAGGTGGAATACAACGCATCCCGAAGATGTTCCAAAAAAGTCGCACCTTGAGGATTCGTTAAGTAATAACGATGTGCCGACTATTGCAGTGTCTGACTATGTTAAAATGGTTTCGGAGCAAATTGGTCCGTATGTTCCAGGTCCTTATTATTCTTTGGGTACGGATGGTTTTGGTCGTAGCGATACTAGGGAGTCGCTAAGAAATTTTTTTGAGGTTGACAGGTTTTATATAGTTTTAACATCTATACGAGCTTTAGTTTTAAACGGGTTTCTTGACAGTGGTCTTATAAGTAAGGCGATGAAAAAATATAACCTAGACCCTGACAAGCCAAGCCCAATGACACTATAAAAAACAATGAAAAAAGATATAATATTACCAGACCTGGGAGAGGGAATAGAAAAAGCAGAGGTAAGCGAAGTAACGGTTTCCGTAGGTGATAATGTTGCAAAAGATGATACGTTGCTTGTTTTAGAGTCAGATAAGGCCTCTATGGAAATACCCGCAGAAGAGCCCGGGAGAGTGTTAGAGGTTTTAATTAGTGCGGGCGAGGAAGTGTCTAAGGGGCAATTGTTGGTCAGAGTTGAAACAGAAGGTCCTGTTGTTCCTGAAGTAAAAGGTAAAAATAAAAAACCAAGCAGAGAGAAAAGGGAAGCGGAGGT
Organism: uncultured bacterium; assembly: GCA_964586565.1. Taxonomy (GTDB): domain Bacteria; phylum Fidelibacterota; class Marinisomatia; order Marinisomatales; family UBA1611; genus NZWG01. The sequence goes on along the minus strand of CAZPIF010000102.1, from coordinate 3,231 downwards.
CAATCCCCCCCCAAAAACAGATAGGGTACCTGTAGAAATAAAAAAAGGAGAAGGCGTGTTTGCCTCGCCTGGAGTTAGGAGGCTGGCAAGAGAGCTCAATATTGATTTAAATATAATATCGGGGTCTGGAGCAAAAGGAAGAACGACTAAGGACGACCTTCATGCTCACATTAAACTTCGAATGGATATGGCCGCAGGAAAAACCGGGCCCATAAAAAAAGAAATAGACTTTTCTAGGTGGGGTGATGTTGAAACCCAAAAACTAACAAGAATAAATAAAATAACTGGAAGCCGAATCCAGGGGGCTTGGCAAGAAATACCCAGGGTTACGCAATATGACTCTGCTGATATAACCGAATTAGACGCGCTTAGAAAAGAGTTGAAAAAAGAAGGTAGCACAAAGGGGGTTAAGGTAACATTTCTTCCGTTTTTGATGAAGGCCGTTGTTACTGTTTTAAAAGAAATGCCAAGGCTCAATAGTTCTCTTAGTTATAACGAGGAGAACTTGGTAATAAAAAAGTACTATAATATAGGTGTTGCTGTTGATACGCCAGCCGGGTTAGTTGTCCCTTCAATTAAAGATGTGAACAAAAAAACAATATTTGAGTTATCAAAAGAATTAATGGAGGTTAGCTTAAGGGCAAGAGAAAAAAAACTGTCCCCAGAAGACCTCAAAGGGTCAACGTTTACAATTTCAAGTCTCGGGGGAATAGGCGGCTCCAGTTTTTCTCCAATAATTAATCCCCCGGAAGTTGCGATACTCGGTGTTTCCAAAAGCGAATGGAGGCCTATTTATGATTCTGAAAAAAAGAATCTTATCCCAAGATATATTTTACCACTGTCGTTGTCATACGACCATCGGGTAGTTGACGGCGCGCTGGGCGCTACTTTCACCAAGCGGCTTACTGAGGTTTTAAAAGACCCAAAACCACTTAGCGAATAATTTATGCCTAATAAGCAGTCATTTGATATTGTTGTAATTGGGGCTGGCCCAGGTGGATATGCTGCTGCTTTTAGGGCGGCTGATTTAGGAAAAAGCGTTTTGTTGATTGATAAAGACAAGCAGCTGGGCGGGGTTTGTTTAAACAGGGGCTGTATTCCCTCAAAAGCGCTCTTACATATATCAAAAGTTATGAGCGAAGCAGCAGAACTTTCAAAAATTGGTGTTTCATTTGGCTCTCCGAATATAGACATAGACGCAATCAGGCTTTACAAAGAAAAAATAGTTTCACAGCTTAATGGTGGAATATCCCAACTAGCTAAAGCTCGCAATGTAAAAATATTACAAGGCGCAGCAACTTTTGTTTCAGATACAGAAATTGCTGTGCATTCGGAAACAGAAAACTACAAAGTGCGCTTTGCTAATTGTATAATAGCCGCGGGTTCATCTTCGTCTATGATACCGGGGGTGCCAAAAGACCACCGGTCAATTCTTACTTCAAGAACGGCACTGGAGCTTGAAGACATACCAGAGTCTTTATTGGTTGTTGGCGGTGGGGTTATAGGTCTTGAGCTCGGCCAAGTATATGCTTCTTTGGGTTCAAGGGTTTCTGTTGTTGAGTTTTTACCATCTTTAATTCCTGGCGCTGATGTCGACATTGTAAAGCCTCTAAAAAGAATACTCAGCTCTGAGTTTGAGGCTATTATGTTATCTTCAAAGGTTGTTGAAATAAAACCGGAAAAAAAAGAAAGATTAAGTGTTGTTATTGAAAACGAAAAAGGACAACAGTCCCAAGTATTCGATAAGGTTTTGGTTTCTGTTGGTAGAAAGCCAAACACATCATCTCTAAACCTTTCTAGTGCTGGTGTTGCGGTTGATGAAGGTGGTTTTATTGTGGTTGATGAATACCAAAGAACCTCGGTAAAGCACATATTTGCAATAGGAGACATCTCAGGAAACCCAATGCTTGCACACAAAGCAACGCATGAAGGAAAAGTTGCTTCAGAGGTTGCCTCTGGTCACCCTGCGGCAATGGACTCTATGGGCATACCTAGTGTTGTATACACGAACCCCGAAGTTGCTTGGGTTGGTCTGACTGAAGCTGAAGCAAAATCGAAAAACATATCATATGAAAAAGGTGAATTCCCTTGGGCTGCAAGCGGAAAAGCGCTTATAGTTAAGGCCAGCCAAGGTAAAACAAAGATTTTGTTTGACCCAGAAACAAAAAAAATACTTGGTGCTGCAATTGTTGGCCCCTCAGCTGGAGATTTAATATCTGAGGCGTGCCTAGCAATGGAAATGGGTGCAGACTCTGAAGATATTAGTCTTACGATACACCCTCACCCAACGCTTGGAGAAACATTTGCCGCTGCTTCAGAAGTGTATTCTGGTACAATAACAGACCTGTATATTCCCCAAAAAAGAGAAAAATAAAATGCAAAAATTTTTTTTGACTATCATTTTTTTATATAGTTTTTCTTTTACTCAGCCCCCTGGAGAAAAGCCAGATGGTAAAGGTAAAGAAACTCAAGAAAAATCATCTTCTGAGACACAAAAGAAAAAAACGATGGAAGAGGCGCTAAAGAACAAGAAAGAAATACTTGGGTATTTTACAATGTACCAAGATACGGTATCCGGAAAGCTTTTTATGTTAATAAAAAAAGATCAAATTGATCAAGAATATATTCATTTTGTTCACGGGTTAAATGGCCAGGTTAACACTGGAATAATAAAGGGAAGCTATAGTCGGGCGAGGGTTATAAAACTCAATAGATACTTTAATAGGGTTGAGTTCGAAGTTCAAAACAACTCAATGTACTTTGACTCAGAGAGTCCATTAAGCAGGTCTTCTGACGCAAACATCAGTACCGCGATACTAGCCTCGTCAAGTATTATTTCTGAAAAAAACAAAGACGTTTTAATTGCTGTTGACAATGTGTTGCTCACAGAGTCCTTGTATCAAATCACAAGAGGAATGTCTCCCGGAAGTTCAAATAAAAACCCTTTTAAAATTGGTCGCCTTGCAAAAGAAAGGACAAAGTATATCTCAATTAAGAATTATCCTGAAAACACAGATGTCATAGTTCAATATGTGTATACTAATCCGACCCCAACTAATTGGGGTACAGATAGAGGGTTGACAGATGCTAGGTCTGTCAATGTAACTCTTCAGCATAGCTTTATAAAATTACCAGATAATAACTATGTGCCGAGGTTTGAAGATCCGAGGGTGGGGTACTTTACAACGCAGGTTACAGATATGACAGAAGCTGAAGATCCAACGCCATACA
>CAZPIF010000101.1:0-5603 GCA_964586565.1 uncultured bacterium | reverse complement strand
GAATGTTAACGGTAATTATTCGTAATATTAATCCAGCGTATCCAGAGGGGATTATGCTGGCAATACTTTTAATGAATGCTTTTTCACCTTTAATCGATTACTTTGTAGTCCAAAATAATATAAAAAATAGATTATCACGCTATGCACAGTAATTCCTATACAATTATGTTTACCTCAATAGTTACCATAATTCTTGGTGGATTTTTATCTGTAGCTGCAAGTTCTCTAAAAGATATTCAGGATATGAATGTTGAGAATGATAGTAAAAAAAATATTCTATCCTCATTAGGTTATAGAGCGGAAGAACATAGCCCATGGTCTTCTACTGATATAACAAAAATATATCAAAGTAATATTGTTTCCTTTGTCTTGGATGTTGATGGTAATCGTACAGAAATTGACCCAAAATCTATCGATCCAGAAATAGATATTGAAAATTTTCCTATTTATGTTGATAAAAGAGACGGCAGTATCAACGGGTATGCTATTCCAATTTCAGGAAAAGGTCTTTGGTCTACTCTATACGGCTATTTTGCAATTGAACCTGATGGAATTACTGCAAAAGGAATAACATTTTACGCTCATAAAGAAACCCCTGGCCTTGGAGGAGAGGTTGACAAACCTTGGTTTCAAAATAATTTTATTGGAAAAAAGTTTATTGATGAAAATGGGAAACTGATTGGGATAAAGGTAGTAAAGGGTAAAGCAGATCCGGAGAACGCTTATGAGGTGGATGGTATTTCTGGCGCAACGATAACTAGTAAAGGGTTAGAATCTTTTCTTATAGACGATCTGAAAAAATATGAACCTTTTTTTCGTAAGATTAGGAATAGAAGCGTCTAATGGCAATGCTTAATAAACAATCAAAAGAAGCCTTAACTGACCCTCTGATGAAGAATAATCCTATTAGTCTACAGGTTCTCGGGATATGTTCTGCGCTTGCTGTTACCGTTCAGTTAAATACTGCTGTAGTAATGACACTAGCAGTAGTAGCGGTATTATCAGTATCAAATACAGCCATTTCAATACTTAGGAATATGATTCCAGGAAAAGTAAGAATAATAGTACAGTTATCAATCATTGCTAGTCTAGTTATTTTAACTGATCAAATATTACAAGCCTATATGTACGATATAAGTAAGCAATTATCGGTATTCGTAGCATTAATAATCACCAACTGTATTGTTATGGGTAGAGCAGAGGCTTTTGCAATGCAAAACACTCCTGGTAAATCTTTTTTAGATGGACTTGGCAATGGTCTGGGTTATGGAGGTATTCTTATCTCCGTAGCCTTTTTTAGAGAATTATTAGGAAGTGGCACTTTATATGGTATTCCTGTAATACCAAATTCATTTTATGATGCAGGATATCAAAATATGGGCTTAATGGTATTGTCCCCTGGTGCATTTATCATTCTAGGACTAATTGTATGGGTCCAAAGAATTTTTAGTGGGGTTCAAGAGGATTAAATATTTTGGAACACTATATCAGCATATTGACAAAAGCAATTTTTATTGAGAACATATTGCTTGCCTATTTTCTTGGTATGTGTTCATTCCTTGCCATATCCAAAAAAGTAGATACATCTATTGGTCTGGGTTATGCGGTCATATTTGTTCTTACTATAACTGCACCTGCAAACTGGACTATACACAATTACCTATTAAAGGATGGAGCATTAGCTTGGTTAAACCCTGAATATGGAATAGATGGTACAAAAACAATTGATCTGAGCTTCTTAAATAGTATAATCTTTATAGCTGTCATTGCGGCAATGGTTCAATTAGTAGAGATGACTTTAGATCGTTTTGCACCTAAGCTTTATATAAGTCTAGGAATTTTTCTTCCACTTATTGCAGTTAACTGTGCGATACTTGGCGGTTCTATGTTTTTAGTTGAGAGGGAATATACATTTATTGAATCCACTGTATATGGATTTGGTTCAGGTGTAGGATTTTTTCTGGCCATAGCATCAATGGCAGCGATAAGACATAGAATTAGATATTCCAATGTACCAGTTCAATTAAGAGGTGTTGGTATAACTATGTTGCTAACCGGTTTAGTATCGATGGCTTTTATGGCATTTTCAGGTATTGATTTATGATTGAGCAAATCTTTTTAAGTGTTGCAGTTTTTACTGGCTTAGTACTTATATTAGTTCTGATACTAAACTATGCTGAAAGCAAATTATTGCCTCAAGGTGACGTAACGATTGAGATAAATGAGGATTTAGATAAAAGCATCACAACACGCCCAGGGGGTACATTATTAAGTGTCCTTGCAGGTAAGTCTGTTTTCTTACCATCTGCATGCGGTGGTGGTGGGACATGCGCAATGTGTGAGTGTCAGGTTCTTGAAGGAGGTGGTGAGATATTGCCCACAGAGACAGGTCACATAAGTAGGAATAAGGCTAAAGAAAATTGGAGATTGGCTTGCCAAGTAAAAATCAAGGAAAACATGAAAATTCATGTTCCTGATGAAATTTTCAGTATCCAAAAATGGGAATGTACTGTTGTATCAAATAATAATGTTGCTACTTTCATCAAAGAACTGGTTTTGAATTTGCCAGAAGGAGAAAATTTAAATTTTAAAGCTGGAGGATACATACAAGTTGACATACCAGAATATCGTGATGTAGGTTTTGATAGCTTTGAAATTGAGGAAGAATATCACCCAGACTGGGATAAATACAAGATATGGGACCTGGTTGCGAATAATGAAGAACCAGTTTTTAGAGCATATTCGATGGCTAATCACCCTGCTGAAGGTAATAGGGTAATGCTTAACGTAAGAATTGCTACACCACCACCACCTTTGTGGAATGATGCACCACCTGGTCTTGCATCCTCTTATATTTTTAATCTTAAACCTGGTGACAAAGTCACTATATCAGGTCCTTATGGCGAGTTTTTTATTAAAGACACAGATAGAGAAATGGTTTATATTGGTGGGGGTGCTGGTATGGCTCCAATGAGGTCTCACCTTTTTCATCTATTTCAGACGCTAAAAACTGGTAGGAAAGTGTCTTTCTGGTATGGTGCAAGGTCAGTTCGTGAAATGTTTTATGATGAACATTTTAAAGATATTGAGAAGAAATTTCCTAATTTTACTTATAAGGTTGCTCTGTCTGAGCCGATGGAAGAAGATAATTGGACAGGGTATAAGGGTTTTATCCATCAGGTTCTAAATGATGAGTACTTAGAAAATCATGAAGATCCCACGGAGATAGAATACTACATGTGTGGGCCTCCTCCAATGATAAATGCATGTGATAGTATGTTGGATAGTCTAGGCGTAGACAAGGAAATGATTGCTTATGATAGTTTTGGCTAATATTTATTATAATTTACTTTCTCTCAGAGCCCAACTATTGTTGGGCTTTTTATTATTTTATATTGGATGTGATTCAAAAAGTAATCAGTATTTGGTCACCGGTTATACCATGGGGACAACCTATACAATTAAACTAATTTCGTCAAAAAATGAATTTGATATTGAATTAATAAAAAGTGGTGTTGACTCTTTATTAAATGACATAAATAAAAAATTATCAACTTGGGATCCAGAAAGTGAAATTTCAAAATTTAATGCATGGCAATCTGTTGAACCTTATCCTGTATCTGATCATCTACTATATTTAATTGATAATTCTACTGATATATCACTAAAAACTGATGGATTATTTGATATTACTGTTTATGAGTTGATGAATTTGTGGGGTTTCGGTCCTAACCCAAAAACTGTTTTTCCTGATTACGATGATATAAAACTGGTATTGAAAAGGTCAGGATATGATAAAATTCAAATAAGAGATAAACACTTAATTAAGGTTGATGAAAAAACTAAAATAGATCTTAATGCTATAGCAAAAGGTTATGGAGTGGATATACTATTTGATTTTGTCAAAAGTAAAGGTTTTCATGATGTGTTTATTGAAATTGGTGGTGAGATAAGGTGCTCAGGGAAAAATAATAATAATAAGGATTGGTCAATTGGAATCGAAAACCCATCAGGATATGGAAGTGATACTGAAAAGATTTGTGCAATTCTTGATTTGGATCATGGTGCGGTTGCTACCTCTGGTAATTACAGGAACATTGTGGATCTAGATGGTGAGATTCTCGGTCATACTATTAATCCAAAAACTGGTTACCCTATACAAACTGATGTTATTTCTGTAACAGTATTATCAGGATCATGCATGAGAGCTGATGCATGGGCTACCGCGTTAATGACGATGGATTATAATAAAGGATTTGAAAAGGTAAATAGTGAAACTGATGTTGATGCAGTTTGGGTAATAAGAGATGTTGATAGCAAAAAAATATATCTTTCAAAATCAAGCAATATTCAAATTAAGAATTTGATTTATCCTATTAAATAGATGCAGAGTCAATATTGGAATTTTCACATTTACTAGCTTTACCTCCACAGATTGAGCAATCATTATTAGGACCTAGCCCGCCACAAGACCCTGTAAGTGGTTTTCTATTGAAGATTACTCCGATTGACATTGCTACAATTGCCAAACCAAAAATGATAATTACAATTAATATTTCCATTATATAAATTTAATTATAAAAAGATTTTACTTATTTGAATAAAATATTTCATAGTACTATTTTTTATGTTTACAATTGTAATTTCCCTATTAATCTAAAAGGTTAAATTATGATTTATAATAAACTAAAATATATAATATTATTTTTTGGGCCATCCTTGCTATTAGCTGCTGATAGTGGGTATGGATCAGTACCACACTTGAATGGAGAAGGTTTAGCCATATATTGGGTGATTCCTTTTATGGGTATACTTTTATCAATTGCTATTTTTCCGCTAGTAGCACTTGAATTTTGGCATCATAATTTTGGAAAAGTTTCATTATTTTGGGCAATTTTATTAATATTACCTTTTTCTGTAACTCAAGGTCTAGAAATAACTATTTATGAATTACTTCATGTTGGTCTTTTGGAGTACATACCATTCATTATTCTATTATTGTCACTTTTTACAATATCAGGTGGTGTAAGGTTAAAAGGTACTTTGGTTGGGACACCGGTATTAAATACTGCTATAATTTTTATTGGTACTGCCCTAGCAAGTTGGATGGGTACTACAGGATCTGCGATGCTTCTTATTCGTCCATTAATAAAAGCAAACCAGTTTAGAAAAAACAAAGTACATATTATAGTATTTTTTATTTTTCTAGTTGCTAATATTGGTGGCTCATTAACTCCACTTGGTGATCCCCCATTATTTTTAGGTTTTCTAAAAGGTGTTGACTTTTTTTGGACCACATCTGCAATGTTTCTTCCTATGCTATTTATGGTTGCATGTTTGTTGGTTATATTCTTTTTGCTTGATACATATTTTTATCGTAAGGAAGATGTAACCATTGAGGATAAATCAGAAAATGAAAAATTGGGCTTGGAAGGTTCATTTAATTTACTTTTATTAGCTGGTGTTATCTTTGGTGTGCTTTTATCAGGATTCTGGAAGCCTGATATTAATTTTCAGATATATCATGTTCATATAGAGTTACAGAATATCGTACGTGACCTATTATTACTTATACTTACTTATTTGAGTTGGAATTTGACATC
>CAZPIF010000100.1:0-5671 GCA_964586565.1 uncultured bacterium | reverse complement strand
TGTGGCAGGATGTGAAGAAGCAAAAGAAGAACTTAAAGAGGTAATAGATTTTTTAAAAAGTCCAAAAAGATTTCAAAAATTAGGAGCCAAAGTACCTAAGGGTGCATTGTTAGTAGGTCCTCCTGGTACGGGTAAAACACTATTAGCAAGAGCTATTGCCGGTGAAGCAGGTGTTCCATTCTATAGTCTTAGTGGAGCTGATTTTGTTGAAATGTTTGTTGGCGTCGGTGCCTCTAGGGTCCGCGATTTATTTAATCAAGCAAAAAAAAGTTCACCTTGTATTATATTTATTGATGAAATGGATGCAGTAGGCCGACAGAGAGGTGCAGGAATTGGTGGAGGGCATGATGAAAGAGAACAAACCCTAAATGCATTACTTGTTGAGATGGATGGTTTTGATAATGCACAGAATGTTATAGTAATTGCAGCTACAAATCGCCCTGATGTTTTAGATCCTGCTTTATTAAGGCCCGGAAGGTTTGATCGTCAAATTGTTGTTGATGTTCCTGACATAAAAGGAAGACTAGGTATATTGAAAGTACATACAAAAAAAGTTGTAATTAATCATAGAAAAGTAGATTTGGAATTAATAGCCAAAGGAACCCCTGGAATGGTTGGTGCTGATATTGCAAATATCGTTAATGAGGCTGCATTGCTTGCAGCTCGAAAAAGAAAAAAGTCAATTGATATGTCTGACTTTGAAGAAGCCAAAGATAAAGTAATGATGGGTGTACAAAGAAAAAGCATGATATTATCAGATGAAGAAAAAGCAGTAACTGCGTATCATGAAGCTGGGCATGCCCTAGTAGCAATAAAAACAAAGGGTGCAGATCCTGTTCATAAGGTAACCATTATACCACGAGGTAGAGCATTAGGTGTGACTATGCAATTACCAATGGCTGAAAAACATGGTTATACTCGTGAATATGTCGAAGGTAGGCTGTCTATACTTATGGGTGGAAGAAGCGCTGAAATGCTCATATTCAATCAAATGACAACTGGTGCAGGAAATGACATAGAGCAGGCAACAAATATTGCAAGAAAAATGGTCACTGAATGGGGAATGAGTGATTTATTAGGACCAATGACATTTGGAAAGAAAAATGAGGAGGTTTTCTTAGGTAGAGAAATACAATCTAGTAGAGATTATAGTGAAGTCACTGCAAGGATGATTGACGAAGAAATCTCAAGAATTGTAAGAGATTCCCAAAGATTAGCTGATGAAATTCTTCGAAAAGATATTGATGTTTTACACAAGATGTCAGAGGAATTACTGAAATATGAGACTATTGATTCGAAAGATTTAGAGAAAATATTAAAAGGTGAAAAATTAACAAGGCCTCTAAATGGAACAGAAAATCGTAAAAAGAAAAAATATTCTAGAAGACGATTTCAAAATAAAACATCAAAAAATGGCGAAAAGAAACCAGAACAGGTAGCAAAAATAAAAAGCAATTCAAAGAACACTTCCAAACATTTAAAAAATCCTAGCCAGAAAGATACCTTAGAAATAAAATCTTAAATTGAATCAATCATCCAGGTCAAATCGTTTTAAAGGGTGGTGTCAGGATAAAGAAAAAAGAACCTTAGTTATGGGTATCTTAAATATTACACCTGATTCCTTTAGCGATGGTGGTCAATTCTATGACCACAATAAAGCAATCGACCATGCAAAAGCATTAATTAATCAAGGTGCTGATATTATTGATATAGGAGGAGAGTCAACTCGCCCAGGGTCATCGCAAATTAGTCTAGATGAAGAAATTAAAAGAGTTATTCCAGTAATTGAAAAAGTAAGGTTTTATGACTCTAATATTCTAATATCAATCGATTCGACTAAATCCAAAGTTGCTAAAAGGGCCATTGAGGTTGGGGCTGATATAGTAAATGATATTAGTAGCTTTTCAGGTGATAAGGAAATGCCAAAAATAGTTTCTGATTATGAAACACCTGTGATTTTAATGCATATGCAAGGAAATCCAATTAATATGCAAATAGATCCAAGATATGATGATATTATAAATGATATAAAAGCATTCTTTCAACGAAAAATTGAAATTTCAATTAATTTTGGTATAAAAAAAGAATCCATAATACTAGATCCTGGGATAGGATTTGGGAAAACAGTAGCAGATAATTTTATGATAATATCAAAACTTCGTAAATTTTGCGAACTAGGTTTTCCAATTTTGGTAGGACCTAGTCGAAAATCATTTATAGGTGAAGTACTTGATTTGCCTGTTCATGATAGACTCGAAGGAACACTATCCTCGGTTGTTGTTAGTATAATGAATGGTGCAAAAATTGTAAGGGTGCATGATGTTAAAGAGGTCAAAAGAGTAGTGAAAATATCTGAAATATTTAAGGATGCAGAATGACAATTTTTAAATTTGGTTTTTTAAATGTGACTCTAATAGATCTAATTGATATCTTACTTGTGACATGGGTATTTCATAGAGTTTATCAATATTTTAAGGACACTCGTGCTGGACAGATGTTAGTTGGATTAGTGATTTTATTGATATCCTCATTTGTTTTTAACTCTTTTGGACTGAGTGCAATGTCATGGTTAGTTAATCAGTTTCAGACTGTTTGGGTTGTTGCTTTTGTGATATTATTTCAGCCAGAAATACGTCGGTTATTGATATATATTGGCCAAACAAGATTTTTTCAGAAAATATTTAGAATGGGAACTTCAAGATCATTAGAAGCAATCGTAGATGCATCAATCAAATTAGCAAATAAAAAATGGGGTGCACTTTTAATAATCCAAAGAGAAACAGGCCTTCGATCTTATAAAGAAGCGGGAATCCAACTCAAAGCTGAAGTATCAGCTCCTTTACTATTATCTATTTTTAATCCTGAATCGCCTATGCATGATGGAGCTGTTATATTACAGAACACTTTAGTTGAAGCAGCTGGTTGTATTTTGCCATTAACTGAGAGTCAAATGATTCTACCTGAAATGGGGACACGTCATAGAGCAGCGCTTGGTATAACAGAAGAGTCCGATGCCATCGTAATTGTTGTTTCTGAAGAGAGAGGGACTATTGCTACTGCTGAAAATGGTCGCTTCACAAATTTAGAAATAGATGAAATGAAACTAAGAAGATACCTTAATGAAAGACTATTCATTTCTTCAGGTGATTAATTACATTATAATTTCGCTTAAAACTCACTAGTTTATTAAGGTAAATTTTTGAATGGAGTTAAGTGAACTAAAAGATAAGTTTGTTCTAGCAAAAGAAAAAGATTTTGGTATAAGGAGGCATCTTTGACCTTGATAAAAGCATTGAACAACTTAGAAAATTAAAAAATCAATCATCAGAACCAAATTTTTGGAGTGATAGCAATCGTGCTTCAAGTATCTTAAAAAATATATCGATTTTAGAAAAAGAGATACAACTGTGGGATGATTTATCAAGACGGCATGATGATATGGAAGTACTATTTGAGTTTGCGGAATTACAAGAAGCAGATTTAGTTGAAATTCAAAATGAATTAAAAGCATATAAAAAAATTATTGATAAGGTTGAAATAAAACTAACTTTATCTAACCCTGAAGATATTCAAAATGCAATAGTTTCAATTCATCCTGGTGCTGGTGGCACAGAAAGTCAAGATTGGGCTCAAATGCTTTATAGAATGTATACTAGATGGGTTGAGAAGCAAGATTTTAAACTGGAAGTTATTGACTACCAACCAGGTGATGAAGCTGGAATAAAAGACGTTACATTTGAAATAAAAGGACATTTTGCATTTGGTCTCTTAAAAAGTGAAGCTGGTGTACATCGTATGGTCAGGATATCTCCATTTGATTCAAATAATAGGAGACATACTTCTTTTGCATCAGTTTTTATTTATCCTTCGGTTGAAGATGATATCGATATAAAGCTAGATCAATCTGATTTGAGAATTGATACATATAGGGCTAGTGGTGCCGGTGGTCAGCATGTAAATAAGACTGACTCTGCTGTTAGAATAACCCACTTGCCAACTGGGCTAGTCGCTCAATGTCAAAATGAACGTTCTCAGCATAAAAATAAGAACCAAGCTATGAAAATATTAAAAGCCAGATTGTATCAACTAGAACTAGAAAAAGAAAAAGAAAAAAACAAAGAGCTTGAGAGTCAAAAAATGGAAATTAGTTGGGGGAGTCAAATAAGATCATATGTTTTCCACCCATATCAATTGGTCAAAGATCATAGAACAAAAGTAGAGAACGGAAATACACAAGCTGTCATGGATGGTGATATAAACCAATTTATCCGTGCATATTTGTTGAACATGATAAATGACAAAAGAAAAAAGTAAAGGAATACCAATATGTCTGATCAGCAAAAAAGTTTAAAGCAAATAATGGATTTTAGGGTTGAAAAATTATCAAAAATTAAAGATAATGGGATTAACCCGTATCCATCAAAATTCCATCCAAAACAATTTAGCTTAGAGATATTATCTGATTATAATTCTTGGGAAGGTAAGGATGTAATTATTGCTGGACGAATAATGGCAATAAGAAAAATGGGTAAGGCGTCCTTTGCTCAAATAATGGATTCAAAGGGTAAGATTCAAATTTTTTTAAGCAAAGATGGTATAGGCGATGGAGCTTATACTAATTTTAAATTATTAGATATTGGTGATTTTATTGGTATTGAGGGGAAGGTTTTTAAAACTAAAACCGGTGAAATTTCAATAAAAACTAGCTCACTAACTATTTTAGCAAAAAGTATTAGGCCTTTACCAGTTGTAAAAGAAAAAGATGGAGAAGTATTTGATTCATTTTTAGATAAAGAACAGAGATACAGAAATAGACACTTAGACCTGATACTTAACCCTGATGTAAAAAGTACATTTCAAAAGCGTTCAAAAATAATTCAATCTATTCGAGAATTTTTAGACAATCAAGAATTTCTAGAGGTTGAAACACCAATTTTACAGCCAATATATGGTGGTGCAAATGCACGACCTTTTACTACTCATCATAATGCGCTTGATCAAAAATTATTTTTGCGTATTGCTGACGAATTGTACTTAAAAAGATTAATTATGGGTGGTTTTGATAGAGTTTATGAAATTGCCAAAGACTTTCGTAACGAAGGCATAGATAGAAATCATAACCCTGAATTTACAATGCTTGAATTCTATTGTGCCTATTTTGATTACGAAGATTGTATGGATATTGTTGAGGATCTAATTCGTCATGCTGCTGAAAAAATAGATGCAGTGAAAGTAGATTGGGGCGATTATAAAATAGATTTATCAAAAAAGTTTAAACGCAGGACATTCTTAGGATTGATATATGAAGTAACTGGTCATGATTTAAAGAATTTTGAAGAAGATAGAATTAGAAGTATCTGTGTTGAAAATAATATTGAGATTGATTCTGGTGCAAACCTTGGTCAAATATTAGATAAGTTAATGAGTGAGTTAGTTGAGCCTAAATTAATTGAACCAACATTTGTCATTGACTATCCCAAATTAATTTCACCTCTTGCAAAGTCTCACCGTAGTGGGGAACAAGATATTGTAGAACGATTTGAGTTGTTTATTGGATCTGCTGAATTTGCTAATTCATTTTCAGAATTAAACGACCCAATTGACCAAAGAAAAAGACTTGAGGATGCTTTTAAATCACTAGATGAAATCATCGAACAAATTAAGATAAAAC
>CAZPIF010000099.1:0-5674 GCA_964586565.1 uncultured bacterium | reverse complement strand
CGGTGGTAGAAAACCATGGAAGCAAAAAGGACGCGGGGTAGCTAGGGCTGGTACTATACGTTCTCCGTTATGGAGAGGTGGTGGCACCGTTTTTGGTCCTGAACCTCATTCTTATAAGCATAAATTATCAAAAAAGCTTAGCCGACTCGCACGATGTTCTGCATTGTCTGGGAAAGTTTTGGATGGGGGTCTTATGGTTATTGATGATTTTGAATTAAATAATCACAAGACTTCTAATCTGGTTAATATTTTAAAAACTTTAGGTGTGGAAAACAAAAAAATTACATTACTGGTAAGCAGTAATGATAATGAAAATTTAGATATGGCATCTAGAAATTTAAATAATCTATGTTTGGTTAGGGCGAGCTCTGCTAGTACGTATGATTTAATCGATTGTGAAATTTTAATAGCTGATAAAGAAAGTGTTAGTGCTTTAACCAAAGTACTAATGTAAATAGAAATATGTATCACAAAATAATAATTAAACCTTTGCTAACTGAAAAAATGGCCATTTTAGAAGAAAGGGAGAATAAATATGCTTTTATAGTTTCTTCAGGATCAAATAAAACAGAAATCAAAAAAGCTATTCAGGACAAATTTGATGTAAAGGTTTTAAAAGTTGGTATAATTAATCAACTAGGTAAGCATAAACAAATGACTGTTAAAAGTGGTGGTCGTACTATTAGGACTAGCGGTAAAAGGTCTGATTATAAAAAAGCAATAATTACACTTCACAAAGACTCTAATATTGATTTATTGAGAGGAGAGGTAGCTAATTAATGGCTATTAAGCAATTAAAATCAGTTACGCCTGGATCAAGATTTGCTTCTCGTTCAGATTTCTCTGAGCTTACTTCTCGAACTCCTCATAAAAATTTAACAAGAGCATTAAGAAAAAGTGGTGGTCGTAATAACACTGGAAGAATCACCAGCCGAAGAAGAGGTGGCGGGCATAAACGCAGATATAGATTGATTGATTTCAAAAGAAATAAATTTGATATACCTGGTAAGGTTATGACTGTTGAGTATGACCCCAATCGATCTGCTAATATTTCTTTAATTCAATATCTTGATGGTGAAAAAAGGTATATTTTAAGTCCAGTTGATATTAAAGTAGATGACCAGGTAATATCTGGCGAGGATGCACCACTAAAAATTGGAAATTGCTTGCCTCTAAACAAAATACCAGCTGGTATGGTTGTACATAATATTGAAATGGTTCCTGGCAAGGGGGGGCAAATGGTGCGCTCTGCCGGATCTGCAGCGCAAGTAATGGCGCATGATGCTGGGTTATGTACACTAAAACTACCATCTGGAGAGGTTAGAATGGTTCAAGATAGATGTATGGCTACTATTGGCCAGGTAGGTAACAAGGCTCACGAACAGATAGTTTCAGGAAAAGCCGGCAGGTCGCGTTGGCTTGGACGTAGGCCTCGAGTAAGAGGTGTTGCTATGAATCCAGTTGATCACCCAATGGGTGGTGGTGAAGGTAAATCATCAGGGGGAAGGCACCCTACAACTCCTTGGGGTAAGCCAACGAAAGGGTACAAGACGCGCAAAAAGAATAAAAAGTCAAATGAAATGATTATAAAGAGGAGGAATGGCTAATGTCTAGATCGCTTAAAAAAGGTCCTTTTGTTGATGGGAAACTTCTAAAAAAAATTTCAGATATAAATGAAGCAGGTAAGAAAAAAGTGCTTAAAACTTGGTCAAGAAGATCTATGATTACACCAGAATTAGTTGGCCATACTATCGCTGTTCATAATGGTAATAAATTTATACCTGTATTTATAAATGAAAATATGGTTGGTCATAAGTTAGGTGAGTTTTCTCCAACCAGAACATTTAGAATGCATTCTGGAGATAGAAAATAATACTATGGAATCGAAAGCAATAACAAGATACATACATCAGTCTCCTTTTAAGATTAGAAAAACTTTAGATCGTATACGGGGACTTCAAGTTGACGAAGCTTTAAATTATCTCCATTTTTCTGCAGAGAAATCAGCATTAATTATTGAAAAAACGTTACGATCAGCTATTTCTAATCTTATGCAAAAAGATAAAGATTTGAATATATCCTCCGAATTGTTAGCAATTAAAGAAGCTTTTGTAGATGGTGGGCCTGTCATGAAAAGATTTCGTGCTGCTTCTATGGGAAGAGCATCGAGACTGCGTAGGCCAACTAGCCATTTAACTATCATAATAACAAATAAAAAGAATAGAGGTTAAATTGGGGCAGAAAACACATCCAGTTGGTTACAGATTAAACGTTAATAAAAAATGGCGTAGTAGTTGGTTTGCGCCTAAAAATGATTTCTCTAAAGATTTAGAAGAAGATGTGAAGGTGAGGAAGTATATATCTCATCGTTTACCAAATGCTGGAATATCTAAAGTTGAAATTGCTCGCTCATCAAAAAAGGTTACGGTTACTATATTTACTGCTCGACCAGGGATTGTCATTGGCAGGGGTGGTGAAGAGGTGAATAGGTTAAAAAAAGAGCTCAGACAGTTGACAGGTAATAAGGATGCTCAGATCAACATATCTGAAGTTAAAAGACCTGAGCTTGATGCGTCTCTTGTTGGAGCAAATATTGCGCACCAGTTAAAAAAGAAAATTTCATATCGTCGTGTTGTCAATAAAACTATTCAATCCACTATGAGAATGGGTGCTGAAGGAATTCGTATCAATGTTGCTGGACGTTTAGGTGGTGTAGAAATAGCGCGTAGTGAAAAATTTTCTGATGGAAGTGTTCCTCTCCATACCTTAAGAGCGGACATTGATTATTCCCTCACTGAGGCGCAAACTCAATATGGAGTTATTGGTATTAAGGTTTGGATATGCAACGGGCAGTATTCACGTAAATAGGCAGATTTATAAATGTTAGAGCCAAAAAAAGTTAAATTTCGAAGAGTACATAGAGGAAACAGACGAGGTATGGCAACTCGAGGTAATTATGTTTCATTTGGTACATATGGTTTAAAAGCAATTGAGTCTGGATGGATAACTGCTAGGCAAATTGAGGCATCTAGAATTGTAATATCTAGAATAGTTAGAAAAATAGGTAAAATGTGGATTAGAATCTTCCCTGACAAACCTGTGACAGCTCGTCCTGCCGAGACAAGAATGGGTAAGGGTAAAGGTGCATTGGATCATTGGGTTGCAGTTATAAAGCCTGGTAGGATATTATTTGAAGTAGATGGTGTTACTCGTGAAGAGGCTGAACAAGCCTTTAGGGATGCTGGTCATAAATTGCCTTTAAAGACAAAAATTGTTGAAAGGCGTGCTTATTAATGAAAAGTTCTCAACTTAAAGATATGAACGAATCTGAATTGTTAACAAAATTGAATGAAAATATTGAAGCAGTGCAAAACCTTAGGTTTCAAAAAGCACTGCAGCAGCTAGAGGATGGAACCTCAATATCAAAAATAAAAAAAGAAATAGCGCAAATAAAGACTGTTCTCAATGAATTTAATCTCGGAATTCGAGATAGGAAAGGTAAGGAAGAGAGTGAGTAATACTAGAAAAAAACAATCACTTGTAGGTAAAGTGATTAGTGATAAAATGGAAAAAACTGTAAATGTAAGAGTTATGAGGGAGATTGCACACCCCGTTTACAGAAAGAGAGTTAAGCGGTACAAGAATTATCTTGCGCATACTGAATCTATAATCCCTAATAAGGGCGACATTGTAAAAATCTCATCTGAGCGACCTATTAGTAAATTTAAAAGATGGCGAGTAAGTGCTATTATCACCAAGGCATCAAAATTAGAGGTGAATTGAGTGATTCAACAAGAAACAAGATTAAAAGTTGCAGATAACACAGGTGCTAAAGAAATTTTATGTTTTAAGGTTTTAGGAGGATCCAGAAGGAAGTATGCTAGTATTGGTGACCAAATAGTTATCACTGTAAAAAAAGCACTGCCTGGTGGTATGGTTAAAAAGGGAGAAGTGCATCGTGCAGTAGTTGTCCGAACAAGAAAAGAAGTAAACCGTAAAGATGGTAGTAGAATTCGTTTTGATGAAAATGCAGCTGTGTTATTAAACAGTGCAGGTGAGCCTCGTGGAACTCGTATATTTGGCCCTGTTGCTAGGGAGTTACGTGATTCAGGATTTATGCGAATAGTTTCTATGGCTCCTGAGGTGATATAGTATGAATATAAAAAAGAATATGTTAGTTAGAATTGCTAATGGAAATAATAAAGGTATGGAGGGTAAGGTTTTAAGCGTCTTTCCTAAGAAAGAATTAATATTGGTTGAAGGTGTAAACTTTAAAAAGCGTGCATCAAGACCTACTCAAGAAAATCCTTCAGGTGGATTTATTGAAAGAGAGGCACCTATTCATGTTTCTAATGTAATGGTATTACATGGTGGGCAACCTACAAAAATCGGTTATAAGATTTTATCAGATGGCACTAAAGTGAGAATATCCAAAAAAAATAATGAAGAAATTTCTATTTAATTATGGTGGATAAAAAGAAAACAAAAAAGATCTCTAAAAATAGTAAGGTGAATAAGATTGAATACATACCTTCTTTGATAACTCTTTATAATAGAGAAGTAAAATCAGATTTGATGAAATCTTTCAATTATTCAAATGTAATGGAAATCCCAAAATTAATTAGTATTTCTATCAATATGGGTATTGGTGATGCAAAAAACAATGCTAAAGACCTAGAAAGTGCTGTTGATGAATTAACATTAATTTCAGGTCAAAAACCAATTATTACTATGGCTAAACAGGATATATCTAATTTTAAAATAAGAAAAGGATGGCCAGTTGGATGTAAGGTAACGCTTAGATCTAATCGTATGTATGAGTTTCTTGAAAGGCTAATATCAATTGCTCTTCCAAGAACTAGAGATTTTCGTGGGTTACCTCATAAATCTTTTGATGGTAGAGGTAACTATAATTTCGGTATAAAAGAACAAATTATTTTTACAGAAATTGATTATGACAAAATTCAATCCATTCGTGGAATGAATGTTACAATGGTGACATCTGCAAGAACAGATAATGAAGGATACGCACTTTTAAAAAATTTAGGTCTTCCATTAAGGGAGAAACCAGTAAATAAAGAGATTAAAGAGGTAGTTTAATGGCAAAGAAATCTAAAGTAGTACGTGAATATAAACTTATTGAAAAAGTTCAAAGATATGCTGCCTTAAGAGCCGAATTAAAGGGTGTGATTAATAATCCAGAAACTTTGCCTGAAGATAGAAAAGCTGCTGTTGAAAAATTAGATAAATTACCGAGAACATCTAGCCGGGTTCGCATAAGAACTAGATGTTTTAAAACAGGTAGGCCTAGAGCTGTAATCAGGAGGTTTAATTTATCAAGGATGGTTTTTAGAGAAATGGCTTTGAATGGTGAAATACCTGGTGTAACAAAAGCTAGTTGGTAGGGAAAATAATATGTCAATGTCAGATCCAATTGCAGATTTTTTAACTCGAATTCGAAACGGACTTCATGCAAAGAAGCGTTGGGTTGATATCCCAAGCAGTGCTTTGAAAAAACGTATTTCATATGTCCTAAAAGAGGAAAAATTTATACAGGATTTCTTTTTTATTTCAGATAAAGGTAGTAAAGAAAGTATCCGAATCTTTCTAAAGTATGATTATAACGGTCTTCCTGTAATCGAGCAAATAACACGTATTAGTAAACCTGGTCTCA
>CAZPIF010000098.1:0-5683 GCA_964586565.1 uncultured bacterium | reverse complement strand
AAGGTATACTAGATATATTCATTTATTATCTTCCAGATATGCAATCAGATCAGAGCGATGGGGGAACATTGTCTCTTGCTACGGTATATTTTTCAACAATCTCAACCGGTGAATCAGAATTATTATTTGGACCAAACACAATTTTAAGAGATTTCAATAATGAACCCGTAATTATCAAAGATCTCGGATCGGGGTATATCAATGTTGAATAGATACTTCCAAACTATAATCATTTTCATTTCTGCTTCCAATTTAATGGCTCAAAATCAGAGTCTCAGTTTAAACTCCGAAAACTTTGTCAATATACCTGGTATTCTACAACCTCAAAATGAAATGACAATCGAATGTTGGGTAAAACCTGCAGCAACATTACCACCCAACGATTGGATACCTATTATTCACTGGTTTAAACTGGGTGGCCCTGAGGCTGAATCTGGATTTACATTAATGTTTTTTGAAAATAAAATGCGGTTTATAGTAAGTGTAGGTACCGGTAATTATGACATATATGGAGATGGATTACAAGCATTCCCGGGAACAGAGCTCGATCCGGATGTGTGGACTCATATTGCAGGTACTTACAATCTAACTGACGGAAAAGCTAGAATATATAAAAATGGTGTAGAACAAGAGAGTTTTGATACTGAGGGAGGTGCCATAAATTGGGATTTTATTGATAGTGAAATAATGACGATTGGGAAAAGTACGAATAATGCGGGAGCTGAGGATGGTCATTTTGAGGGGCTTGTTGATGAGGTTCGACTTTGGGAATATGAAATGAGTAGTGAGGAAATATTAAATGTTTACTGCGATAGCGGACCTGGTCCAGACGATCTAATTGGTCATTGGAACTTTAATGATGGCGATGATGCGACGATAGAGGATCAAAGTGGAGAGGGAAACAATGGTATTTTAGCAAATGGAGGAGGTAGTAATTTCTTTGATGAGGATGTTTATGATAATAACGATCTTTGTCCAGCTACTAATGAGTGTTTTGACAAATCAATTACTTTAGATGATTTTCCATTACTACATGATGTTATTGATTTTGAAGGATTAGAACAAAATAGGCTATACAACCTGACTGAACTTCCATTTGAAAATTCTGCAGCAGGAGGTCAAGATTATACATATAAACTAACTCTTTTAGATTCAGCTAATATCTATTTTACTACGTGTGATGCACAAACATACTTGGATGTTGAGATTGCAATATTATCAGAATGCGATATCAATTCAGCTACTTTGTATAATGATGATGCGTTTGGCAATGCTATTTGGTATTACCCAGATTCTACTAATAATATTAATTACGATTTTGGCTGTACATCTGGAATTGTGGGCAATGAAGGATATGCGAACATGATACCTATTTGGCCACTCCCTCCTGGGGAACATTATTTTGTTATTTGTAACAGAGGTGGTGCTCCTCCACCTGGAGAAGACCCATGGGAAATAACTAGTTCTTTTGGCATTGCTTTAACGGTGGATTCTTTAACTACCTCAGACGATTATACACAAATAAATTATTTTTTTAGTGAAGGTGTATATGGTGGGGAGTATGAAGAAGTATACAATGGAAATGGTATTGCACTTGAGTGGGGTGATTTTGATCTTAACATAAATCCAAATGGAGGAGCAGCCGATGAGGTATATTTTATATTTGGACTAACAACTGTAGCTGATGGAACTTTATTTCCTGGTTCAGAAGATGTAAAGTTGCGTATTGGATATTCAGACACTCCAAGTGGATCTGAGATAGTTACTATTAAACCGGCATCAGAAAAGTCAATATTCAATAGTGTAGGAGTCCCTCTTCTTGATCTTTATGGTACTACTATAGAATTGATTGATGCACAACCACCTTCATTGGATTCCTCAAGTCCAATAATGAATGCACAAAATGTCGGTACAGTAAGTAATATTATTTTAACTTTCTCAGAGCAAATCAGGCACTCTGATAATTCCAATATTACAAATGCAAATGCTAGCGATTGTTTTTTATTGGAAAATCTAGAAACGGGTGAATCTATAGACTTTACTCTGTCTACTTCAGATAATATAACATTTACAATTAATCCCGATGGTCAATTACCAGAATATTCGTTAATTGGTCTAGTTATACAGCCAGTTGTTGAGGACTTTAATGATAACTCCTATCCTATTTCTACATATATTTTAATTTTTCGTACTGCAGATGAGACCCCTCCAACTATACAATCAAGCTCAATAGGCTCTATCAATGAATATGTCAAGCTCACTTTCAATGAGCCTATCTATGGAGAGATTGCAAATTATAGTTGGCCAAATTTTACCTATTTAGGACAGTTTGATGGTAGCAAGTATTATCTCTCTGATTATTCAGATACATGGGGCGGAGCCTATTCATTTACACAATCAGATGATGATGTGCAATTAGTTTGTATTAGTTCACAGGAGGAGAATGATTTTATAAGCTCTTCTATAGGTTTTAATGAAGCCTGGATAGGTTTGAATGATATCAATGAAGAAGGGGTATATGAGTGGGTGAATGGTGAACAATTTTCTTATAGCAATTGGGCTGACGGGGAGCCAAATGATGCAGGGGGAATAGAAAATTTTATCCATATGTGGGGCGATGGTACGTGGAATGACCATGAAGCTACCTATGAGATTCCTTTTGTTATCGAGGCCAAAGCAGTATATCCTATACAAATCTCTAACATTTCCTATGACTATAGTCCCAATGGTGGCAACTGTCAGACACTAGATATAACTGGTATAACGGATCAAAATGGCTCAGCGCTAATGGGTGGGGAAACCGTCATTCATGTGCAATTAGAACTTGGAGGTTCACCAAGCGGTGTTGAGACTGTTACTTTTTCACCTGTAGACGGTTCCTCTATTTTTGACATTTCTGGTAATTCAATGTTCTCATCTGTTGAATCTCAAGAGGTCACGCTCCTAGCCTCTGCGTACATTGAATCATATGCGCTGGCAGACAGTAACGAATATGTTGACCTCACATACTCTGTTGGTATATATGGTAATTCAATTCAGTCTCAGCCCGTTAGCATAGCATCTTTTACAACGAGCATTAATTCAAATGGTGGTAACGCTGTCACTGTAACACCATCTGGTGTATCAAAAATTGATAATAATGTTCTATCCGGTGGTGAGACTGTCCTTAGATTATATTTAGAATATAATGATCTGCCATCAGGTGAAGAGAAGATCGTTATATCACCAACAACAAATTTTAGTATATATAGTTTATCAGGAATTCCCGTACCAATAATAGAAGTATCAGACTCAATTCAGCTTAATGATCAGTATCCACCTAATGGAACGGACTCTATGGAAGATGGGACTCTAGAAGTTGATAAAGAAGAACCTATTACTATTGACTTTTCTGAATCGATTCATATTCCTGAGACAGGTCTGCAGGCAACAGTGGCTGACCTTATTCCATTTATCACTTTAAAATTTGATGATAGTACAGGTCCGGATATACCTTTTACTCTGGGATTACAGGGCCAGCCCCCAACAATCACTATTGTACCTGCGACACCCTATCCGAGTGAGTCTGTTATTTACTATTCTTTTGAAGCTGTTCTTCAGGATCCAAGCGGTAATGATATTCAGATCAACACTGGTGCTACCTTTACAATAAAAGACTACATCCCACCAACTGTTAGCTCATTCAATCTAGATTCATCAAATTCTTTTATTGATCTATTTTTTGATGATCAAATATTTGGCAATGATAATGCAACTGGTACATTAAACATAAGTGATATAAATGTGATCATAATATCTAATGGTAGTCCGGTGGACACATGCATAGTCACAAGTTTAACTAAAACCGATAGTAATTTTTTAATTGGTGGAGAGAATAGTATTCGGGTAAATCTTGAATTCAATTATACACCAAGTGGAAATGAATTCATTATACTAAAGCCTGCAGAAAATATGACAGTATATGATGAATCTTCAAATCAATTTATAGCAGACATATTCACTGATACGTTAAAACTTTTTGATATTCTTCCACCAAGTATAGACTCTATATCAGTCCCTATAGATTCTTTTGTTGTTCTAATGGAAAGCACTCCAATCACTTTTAGTTTCAATGAACAAGTAGACTCTCTCGAGTTTACAGTTACATCATCAGCAATTGATTCAGTCAGTTTTGATTCAACTCGCTTTGATTCATCTATTAATATTACTTTGCGTCCTCCTTTTGCTAGTTATGATTCTATCACAGTTAATTTTTCCTATCTTGAAGACCAAAATGAATTGACCACTGTTGACATTGCATATACATATGTAACTCCAATATTGGGAGATTATGATCTAGATTCATCTATTAACTATAATGATCTTTGGGACCTGGTGGAAAATTGGGAACAAAAGAATACAAACTATGAGCTTGGCCCTGTTACGGGCACTGTACCACACTTCATTAGTTTTCCTGATAGTAAATTTGACATTGAAGATGGAATGGCTTTCGTCCAGATGTGGTCATGGTACCAAAAGACATTTGGTGAAATTATAGAAGATACATCACAAGTGGGGCGTAAATTGGAAATGACCCAATATGGAGATCAGCTTGTTATTTTCTTAAATGATTCGGTTACTGCAGGTCAAGTACAATTTGTTTATGATCCTTCAAATAAGGCACCTGTAGAATTTTTTGAAACACGGACCAAAGAAAATGAAATGTATTTGAAATATCATCTACCAGAAAAAGGATTTTCAATTCTAGAATTTGCAAGATCAGGATCTCTTGAGCTTGATACGATAAATTTTAATGTAGACATAAATAATAAAATTGAACTCTTTTATTCATTTAATTATTTAAATAATTCAATTTATCAAAAGGGGTTTGTACAGATTAACAATAATATCATACCAGAAAGAATTGATCTATATCCAGCCTATCCAAACCCTTTCAACCCGGTCACCACTTTAAGGTTTGATATACCTAAAGCAAAAACCGTTAACAATGTTTTGATTAGTATATTTGATATTCAAGGAAGAGAAATAGAGTCACTAATAAATGAGCATAGACTACCGGGGTCATATACTGTCCAGTGGCGTGCAAATAGATTTTCATCTGGTATGTATTTTGCAAGACTAACCTATGGAGAAAAAATAAAAACAAAAAAAATAATTCTTTTGAAGTAGAAAATTTACAGTGTTGCTTTAAATTGTAAACAACTCTTACATTTAGTTAAAGATGAAAAATTTATTTACAGCGCAGGAGCTTAGAGACAAGTATGATCCAGATTCTATACTCCTAGACATAGAAAAATATTATTCAGATAACTTAGATAAATTGATATCTGTTTTAAGCCATTCAAATTGTCCTATAAGTAAATACAATTCAGATTCTCAGATATCATTTCTTGACTCAAAAAAGAACAACGATGAAATTATTCATGAGGCTGCATCTCTGTTGAAAGATACAATATATTTTATGATACTATCAAAAAAGGATAGAACAAATGTTACTCAAACTATGAGAGGATATTATACTGAGCTAATTAAAAATCAGCTTATGAGGGTAGATATCATGCTAGAGGATCCTGAAATAGCTTCTCCAAAACATGCTCCGGATCCAAATGTAAAACATAAAGGTATGTCTCAAGTATATACAATTTTAAAAATGGTACAAAAGACTCTATCTCAAGAAAACAAA
>CAZPIF010000097.1:0-5688 GCA_964586565.1 uncultured bacterium | reverse complement strand
TTTCAATTATTTTAGTGCAATAAGAGGTATAAGTGACCATTATGCTAGAGGAAAATTAGAATTAGGGATAAAGTTAGTTAATGAATTATCCTATAAAAGAAGCGAGATTA
Source organism: uncultured bacterium (assembly GCA_964586565.1). Taxonomy (GTDB): domain Bacteria; phylum Fidelibacterota; class Marinisomatia; order Marinisomatales; family UBA1611; genus NZWG01. The sequence continues at coordinate 5,578 of CAZPIF010000097.1, read as the reverse complement.
TAATGATTGGAGATACGATCCATGATAGTGAGGTCGCAAGAGAGATGAAAATTGATTGTATTTTAATCGACCATGGTCATGTGAGCAGAAAGAGGCTTATAGATACTAAGCGAAAAGTTATATCTAACTTTGAAGAGCTTTTTGATATATTAGGTTTTTAATTTTTTAAAATAAATTATTTTAAATATAATAATTTTTGAAAATCATTTTTTTGATTAATGCTTAGTTTAATAAAATAGACTCCATTAGCAATTTCCTGACCCAACTGATTTTTGCCTTTCCATGATATATAGTTATCACCAGCAGAAAAATTATCTATAGGCAGATCAAAAACAATTTGTCCTAATATGTTATAAATAACAATGTTGGCATTAACTTTGGAGGATAATCTAAATGGTATTTTTACAGATGCATTAAATGGATTTGGGTAGGCAGGAAGAAGAGTATGCACCTGTGGAATATTTTTTGTGAGATTCTGTTCTAGAAAAAAACTATTATTTTGTTCACCTGGGGAACCATAATCCTGAGAGCTTGCCCAAGCACTAGCAAGTGAATTATCGTAATTTGGATTTATAAGTTCAAGAGTAAGTCCCTCACCATCTGGCTCTATAGGCCAAGGATCAGAGTGATCATATTTTACAGAATCCATTAATATCCCTTGGCTATTAAATATCCTTACTTCGTCGCCACCGCCACTTAAACCAAAATCAAAGGGTCCAATCAACGGAATATTATTAGAATAAAGATCTAGAAAATTTGAAGGGTTTTGCGCTATAATTAAATATTCACCGTTTTCGATAAAAGTATTATTAGGTAAAATATAAGTATGATCATTATCATCATCTTTCATTACCCAGCCAGAGATATCTATCTCAGATTCTCCAGGGTTCAAGAGTTCAATCCAATCACCTGAATCATGATTATCATTAGAGTTATAGTTTATTTCATTTATGACAATTGTTCCTGGAGTAAGCTCAGATGGGACAAATACTGCGGTTAAAGATAGAGAGCCTTCTAATTCAATCCTTAGTTCTCTTAGTGAATCTGGGAACTCTTGCCAATGACTAAATTCATATCCATCATTCTGTATTGCTTTAAGGTTGATGGGTATATAAGGAAAATAGTTCCCTTGCCATGTTGGTGTAGATATTTTTAAGGAGTTGAGTTTAATGGAGCCTCCTATTTCAGGTATAATATTTACAGTTAATTCAGCAATGTCAGACAAACTAAATTCATTTTTTAAATGCTCGATTGCCCAGGAACTTCTTTGGATACCAAAATTTTCCATATTAAGTATGTCACCTTCCCAGTTTAAAGCAGAATTTGCTCCTAATCCATTATTATACCATCTTGTTTGATGAGCTGAAACTGTATTCTCAATTATATTTGATAATGAGTCAAGATGAGAGATTATATTATCTGGTTTCAAAGCCGTATTTAACATATCGCAGTAATTATTTATAAAAGAATTTTTAAAATGATTATTTTCTATCAATCTTCTAAAGACGAAAGTACTCCATGGAGGATTTGGCCATCCAGGGCCATCAGTTTGTAAAGCAAAAGAAAGAGTATTGAATGTGTAAGCATTAGGATCCCAAATACCAAAACCAAAGTCTGTATCATATAATATCCACCTCCATTTTCCTCCATTACGATGATCTCTCCAAAATTTAATATTGTTACCAGGCCAATCTCGATTATCTATAAAAATCTGAAATGCCTGATAGCTCATATACGAATCTATATCTATCCAGCTTTCGATAGCATTTTGGACCAAATTATTATTCATATCATTTACCTCTAGGTAGTTAATTAGATTCTGATAATCAGTATTTGATCCATGTATAATATTTTGATCATAGACTCCATTTATGTCTAGTAAATCTATATTTTCAGGCGATATAGAATGGTGCGATGATATAAAGTGTTCATTTACTTTTTCTCTAATATTTTGAATTCCCCAAAATTGTCCATTAATATATAATACAGCGGGCCGGTATCTCTGGTGATCAATATCAAGATCGTTTGTTAGGCTTGTTAGAAACCCATCTCTAAGAAGCGTTGAGGTCCAGTCATTCCCAGAATTGCGTATTACAAATGCCTCATAACTATTAATATCTTGATTTGGGAATAATGAATAATCGAAACTACTAGGACCCACTGTACTTCGTGAAAAAATTGAAATAGATTTTTGTGGAAAACCTCTTGACCATCCCCCAAAGATTTTTGCACCAGCATTAGCGTTAAATCCAGAGCCATCAGTTTCTAGTATCTCAAAGTGTATACTACGTTCCCAATCTTCCCAAAAGTTTGCACCAAAGTGTGGAAAATCCCAACTTGCATTTGGTCCAAATACATACATTCCAGTGTCTTCATTAAAAAAGCTATTTGGGTCAGTAGTAAGAAATATTTTTGGTAGGTTAATTGCATTATCAGTACCAAACACATAAGTCTTTGATTCAATTTCTGAAGAGATCCAGCCTTCTAGAAAAGCGCGGGCTCTAATAACTGTAGTTGAGGTTAAATATATTTGGTTTTCTGGATTATAAGATGGTGATTGTTGTGTTGGGATAGTACCATCAGTAGTAAAATAAATTGCTACATTTTGATTTGAGGGATTATTAATCTGGATTCGAAGTGGAATACTAGTATAAAACCCAGAAGTTGGATATAAAATTGGTTTGGACAATGCACCTGTGAAGGATGTATTTGAATTTGATTCTCCTGGAGTTGGTGATCCAAAAAATACCCATATATCACCTTCTAATTGTCTTCCAAAAGATATATCAGAATTCAATTCAGGAGTTATTATTGAATCTAGAATTAATTCATCAGGTGTACTTAAGAATAGACTCTCACCAGTAGAGCTAATTTTGAAATTTGTATGAAGAGATGTGCTTGGTATTTTGAGTAATTCATTTGGTGGACGAATATTATTTAAATTATCTGCTATATTATATCCAAGTGTAAAAAATGGTATACATGTAAGATCAGATGAGTTAGGCGAATAATTATGCACTTCGACCGCTAAAGTATTAGTTCCTTCGTACAGGGGAAAATTCTCAAGATCTATATTTACTAGTTCAATAGTTCCCCCAGAAAATAACTCAGCCTCATGAAGGGCTGTAGTAGTTGTATAGTGATTTAATTCAGTTCCAGGTTGGCCGAGATTCTTTCTTGAAAATTCTTGCCCATTTAAATATGCAACATATCCATCATCATAATCAATATGAAACAATGCTTTTGAAACTATCGACAGGTTTTCAATATTGAAATCCTTTCTAACATAGACGCTGTTTGTTTGGTTAATCTCTGTATTATCATCATTGTCTCCATAGCCAAATCCGCTGCTACCTATAGACCAAAACCCAGTATATGTTTGAGGTTGTTCCCATCCTTCTATGGGCTGACTGTTCCCAACCCAATATGACCAGTAATCTCCCCAGTCTATTACAGCATCCCATTGTGAAACATAGTCATTTCTATTCTTGTCAGATGCAAATATTAGTAGAAAACTATCTGGTTCAACTAGAAGAGAAGGGAAAGACCATTTTGATAGATCATTGCGATCATCACTTATTTTGAATTCAGAAATATCAATTGTTTCATTTGATGGATTATATAACTCTATCCAATCTGGAGTGTCTCCATCTTCATCAAAAAGACTTTCACCATTCGCGGAAACAACCTCATTAATTTGGAGGACCTGAGTAAAAGAAAATTCCCAAGTCAAAAAAAATACAAACACTATTTGGTATATTATCATCATTATTACAGTAGATCATTATATCTAGTAAATAACTTAGATAAGTTAGTATGACTGGAGATTAATATCAGAATATTGAACTTTAGTTAGTTGAGAATTATCATGAGAAAGCGTAGCAATTCCTACATAAATTGATTGGCCCCATTTTTTAGTATTGAGCTCGCCAATTTGTTTCCAATCAGAATTTTCTAATGTGAAAAATTTTACAGTTTCCCCAGTTTTCTTAATTTTTAGTTGTGCATTTTTCCAATTTACTTCAGGACCTCTTTGGGCAACCATGGTCTCACCACTTTTTAAGCGATATCCAAATTCTGTAATTCCTGTTGGAAAAATATTTATTAATCCGTGTGCGGATTGTTCATTTAGACTTTTTCGTACCATTATTCCAGCTTTTGCATAAGGGTGTGTATCTCTAATCGAATCTACTTTTACTTTGAAACTAAAATCCCCTTCGAATTTTTGATATATAAATCTGAATTGATCTTTTTTATTCCAGATATCATTACCACCTCCATAGACAAACCATTTTTCATTTGAAATCTTTTGTCCACCGCTAAGAGCATTACCAATATCCTTAACCTTCCAGGCACCTGGTAAAGGATTTTGATCAGGTGCGATAACAATAGTTGCAGGTTTAGGAGGGTATGAATCAAGCGGAGAAGGTTCTGACTCTGTAGTAAACCAATAGAAAAGATCTTCATCATTTTCAATTTTCATTGAACCAAAAGATTTAAACCAATTTTTAATTTCACCATAGCCTGCTTTTGTAATATCAACAAAGTATAAAGGGCCTGAATTGGTAACTAGTCCCCAAGAGCCCTCATGGATTCCTCCAGTACTTGTAAGAACTTTATAAGACCACATGGTGGCCGGCCAGTGAAGTTTTTCATAAAAGTCAGAATAACGCCGCATCATTTCGCCTCCACCAGCTGTTTTATGAACAACATTCCATTCACCAACAAGCAAAGGTGCTTTGAATTCTTCCATCTTTCTTATCCAATCTTGTAATCCATTACGAAAATAGTCTACATGTGTATAAGGCTTGGGAACTCCGTTACCAAAAAGTCCTGGATAAAAATGCATTGTATACATAATGTTTTCAATCTTACTTGATTTGATATTTTTATAAAAATCAATACCCCATCGATGTCCTGGAAAAATTATAATGTGTTTATCATTATTTTCCCGAATTGCGTTATAGGTTCTTAAAATTATTTTTTTTAATTCTTTATCTCCACTTCCCCAAGGTTCATTTAACAGATCATAAGCAGCTACAACTGGTTCATTTTTGTAACGGTCTGATATTCTTTCCCATAACCAAACCATTTGATCTTGGTATCCTTTATTTGTCCATAATTTATTATAACCCGATCTTCCTGAGTGATCCATTCTACTTTGTCTTCCAGGAGCACCATGCATATCAAGTATAACATACATATCCTTTGATCTAGCTATTTCAATCGTAAAATCAAGCCAATACCATGCGTTTTCTTTAAGTTTAAAAGGTTTGGTATCTGAATTCATTAGTAGCTTATAATCAAAAGGCAAGCGAACAGTATTCATACCAAATGATTTTATGATATCAAAATCTTCCTTTTTTATCCAATTTTTGCGATAAATATCCATCAACTCTTCTGCTTTATTTTCTCCAAATCGATCTTCTAAGGTTTTTATAAAACCATATTGATCTTCAATCCCATTTTCAGAGTAGTTATGATAGTCTAACATCCACATTTCTAGCATTAGCCAGTTACCAACATTGCATCCTTTTAGGTACACTGGTTGGTTGTTTTTATTTACAATTTTACTATT
>CAZPIF010000096.1:0-5694 GCA_964586565.1 uncultured bacterium | reverse complement strand
CCCAACCTTCTGGTCCGTAGCCAGACACTCTATCCAGTTGAGCTACGGGCGCATAAAAATTAAACTTTCTTCCAAAACGTTTGGATAAGAATTGTTTTGTGAGATATACTTTATAAAAGTTGCATTATTTATAAATGAATTTAAATAAAGTATCGTAAAAATTTTGATCATTTCATTATATGAAGATCTATTTTTTCTTTATCACTACAAGCGTGATATCATCATCATTCATTAAGCCAGACATCCATCTATCTCCAAGGTCAATTAATGAATCCACAATCCCCTGCGCAGATTTACTACCATTTTCCATTATACAATCTTTGACAGCTTGATAATCTAACATTTCGCCATCATGATTAACACATTCAGGCAATCCATCAGATATTAATACAAGTACATCATTTCTATTTAAATTAAATTTATGTAAATCAAAATCAGCTTTTTTCATAGAACCTAATGGAAGACCTGGAACCAGAATTTCATCAACAGTTTTCTCTTTACTTTTATAAAGGTAAGCAGGAGGCATACCTGCAGATGTAAAGTCAAAAGACCCATTATGAAATTTGGCCATATTTAAGGACATTCGAGTTGTCCCAAGATCAATTGCCTTTATAGTTTTATTGAGCCTTGTTGTTGTGTTGTCAGGTGTATCAAAATTTGATCCATAAAGACCAGCTTTTGTAATAGAAACCATCATTCCTGCATTTAAACCATGTCCAGTTGCATCCCCACATACTACATACATTGATCCATCCTCTTGAGGAAAAAAATCATAATAATCTCCACCAACTTCAGTTGATGTTTTCATGTGCAGTGCTATATCATAATCAGGGTGGTCAGGGGGAGCTTGCGGTATTAAAGACATCTGAAATTCTCTTGCCTCTTCAAGCTCTTTTATTCGCCTCTCCTCTTCCAATTGATATTTTTGTTTAACCATACGGTGCCTTACATATACAAAAATAACTATTATTGAAATTATAGAATAAATAGCAATAGCAAGATAGCTCAAAAGAGGGTGCGGAACAAATTTAACCATCAATTTTTCAGGGTCACTCCATAATCCATCATCATTAGAGCCCTGAACAATAAATTCATATGTATTTCTACCTAAATTATTGTAAGAAGCAAAACGTAATCCACCAGATTCAACCCAGTCTCTATCAAAAGGAATGAGTTTATATCTATATTTGTTTTTTTCGGCTTTATAGTAGTTTAAAGAAACAAAATCTATGGTAAAAGACTTGACCCTGTGACCAATGATGAGACCAGCAGTCGCATGAGGAGTATTAATTTGTGAAAAAACTTCCTCTATAGTATCATCAAAATATGCCTTCTTTATTCTTGTGATTCTACAGGGAGGTTTGTATTGATTATACTGAATATTTTTTGGTGTGAATTTTGAGATCCCTAATGGACCACCAAAATAGATATCTCCATCACTGCTTACATCATAACTATTCCTATGAAAATCAATATTACCAATGCCATCATTTAATCCATAATTTGTAAAAGTTTCTTTCAAATGATCAAAAAATGAAATGCCCTTTTTTGAGCTAATCCAGAGATTATCATTTTCATCTATCACAATTCCAGTTATATAATTACTTGGTAATCCATCTCTAATAAAATAATGTAGAAAAGTACCATCGATTTTTGAATATTTATTTAAACCACCATTAGTGCCTACCCAAATTGAACCTTTCTGATCTTGCGCAACACAAGTTATTTGCGAAGATGATAAACCATCCATATTCATGGAATCAAATAAATGGCTCTCTAGATCAACATTTTTTTTCTGTTCAAAATTTTTAATATACTTTTTTTCAATTCTACTTAGGCCTTTAGATTCAGAACCAAGCCATATATCGCCATCGTGATCTCTAACAATTAATCTAGGTTTTAGATTTTTATTTAAATTATTTACAGAATTCGAAATTGTATCAATAATTGATATACCAGAATCTGTTGCTGCCCATATTTTTCCATCAACTAATAGTATATCATGTACCAAATCATTTGATAATTTCTTTTGTTTAGGTATATCCCCGGAGTGTGCAAACCTAATTATTTGATCTGTCATAGTATTTATTTTTAAGACACCAAGATCCGTTGCTACCCATAGTATGTGGTCATCAATTATTTCTAAATCTATAATATAGTTTATAGCAAGAAGAGATTTATTATATTCATATTCCCTTATACCATCAGAGGATAATAATTCTAGTCCAAAACCAGTTGCCACCCATAACATACCATCATCTTGCACTGCTATAGAATAAATTTTATTACTTTTCAAACCCCATTCATTTTCAGAGTCATATCTGAACGAGGTAAATTTTGGTTTTATTAATGAATTGAAGCTGACTCCATTCTGTGCTGTAGTAATCCAAATATTTCCCGCTTTATCTTCAATAAAATCAGTCACATTATTATCGGCAATCGATCTTTGGTCAATTGGATCATGCTCAAAATGAGTAAAAACTGTATCAAGATCGCCAGTCATAATATTGGGTATAACAGATAAGCAATTTATTCCAGCATGATTTTCTGTAGTAAACCATAATCTTTTAGATTTACCTGCATAAAGTATTTCTGTTATATCATTCTCAATAATACCATCTGCGTATGGGGTTGTCTGTATATTATAGAATTTTCCATTTTGCACAACAAGTCGAGAAAGCCCTTTATTGGTTGCTATCCATAATTCATTCTTAGTATCATCCCAATCAATATCCTTAATATAATTTGAAATAATTGAGTTCTCATTAACACTTTTTTTAAAGATTTTTATTTCCCTATCTACTCCAAGAGCAATCTTGACTAAGCCATCATCTGTACCTACCCAAAGCTCTCCTCTTTTCCCCTCTTTAATTATATTAATTCTGCTTCTATCCAATTCGTTTGAAAGTGAAAACTTTACAATCTCCTCACTAGGAACATCATTTATAAATAGACCATCATCTGTTCCTATCCATACACTACCTTTATGATCACTATATAATACTGATACTTTTCTACTACCAAATATTGAACTATCAGAACAGTTAAGACATCTAGTTTCTTGCAACAAAGGATTGTATTTATATACAAATCCATTTTCAGATAATTTAATCCACATATTACCTGATTCATCTTCTAGTATTGTTTCAGGATTATTAAGAGGTTGAGTATTATTTTCTTTTGGATCAATTGGCCTCGAGAATCTTCTAGTATTTGGATCAAATACACTAATACCTAATTCTGTTCCCAACCATATATTTTTTTTTCTATCTTGATAGATAGAACTAACTTTATTTCCAAAAATGGAAGAACTGTCAAATGAATTCATATGATAGTTTTTGAATTCATAACCATCATAAATGTCTAACCCATTCTCTGTTCCAAAATAAATAAACCCAGTTTTATCTTCAAACACAACTTTTACAGTACTCTCTGATAAACCATCTTTAACTGAGATATTATTAAAAAAGAAATCTGACTGACCTTCTAAAAAAGAAATTAGATTAAGAACAATAAAAAGGAGCTTCAGTGACTTTATAAAGTATAGAATCATGATAGCTAATTTAAAAATTTAAATGGATAAATATAAAAAAGAGAAAATATTCAATTTATCCCACATACATATCCTCTGAAGGAAAAAAACCTATTAAAAAGTGGCTGAATAAGATACTTTGATTCCGTCATTAAACGATGGGATCATCCTACATATTCCATTTGAACAAAAAAGACCCCCCTTAATTGAACCATACATTATGGATAATCTGTGGGAAGAATTTATATTGTAGATAAATTCTGCCGATACCCATCTATTTCTTCCCCACTTAGGAGGAGATACATTATCTCTTTTCCCTAAAAAGTATTTATAATCTCCAAAAATTAGTGCTTCTAAAGGATTATAGTAGGAATCAGTAGGAATCCACTCATCATAAGCATTTGTCCAATCTTGCGTAAGAGTAAGAGACCATTTGTGTGCCTTGCTAATTGAAAAATTAAATAATCTATTATATTGTCTATTTACTGGACCATCAGAATTAAAAAGTTTTGTAATGGTTGTATCAAAGTAATCTTGAGAATTTTCAGGGTTATACATATTCCACAGCGAGTCTGATGATTTATAAGATGTTGCGTTACCTTTATTCCTATCATATTTCTGTAGTTCCTGATATTGAAACCCTATTTGGAAACTATATCCATTATCAAATGAATAACTGAGTTCCATTGGAAAAGTAAATGCTTTTTTTTCCTGCCATAGTTTTGATTCTACTGGATAAAAGTCAGAAAGACTTGTATCAGAAACCTCTATTGAATCAATAATTTGATATTCTTCATCATAGAATACAGTATCGGTTGTATCGTATTCCCAGAATGTATTTATATAAGTATCTTTTTGTTGACCTTCAAAATATAGTGTGGTATTTATAATTTCTTTTACCGTACCAGAACCTACTTTAAAATATAATCTATCATTGAGAGTGTAGCCACTTAACTCAAAGTAATTTTCCCAATATGGTAGTGTGGATGGATCGGTGCTTGGAAGATAGCTTTTTAAGGAACTATCAACCCATTTATAATTTGTAATTGATTGCCATTTTTCATTTCTACTTAGGTGTGCATATTGTGCAAGAAGAGAATAATTATAAAATGTGCCATTTAACTCTAATTGAAAACCACGTTCATCATTAAAATTATTATTATGAGTTACTCGGTTTAATAATGTAGAATTATGTTCTCTAACTAATGTTGGCATTTGCTGATATTCAATCTGGTTACCATAATCATTTGCAGTTAAGTCACCATGTGCTTTATCAAAAGAATAACGCTTATACTCTGTTGCCAAACCCCAGTTACCAAGATAAATATTAAAATTCTGGTAATATCCGCTACCTTTTTTTATGGTATCATTTGATATATTTTCAAAAATATTAGTCTTTTCTGTAGAAATTTTATCTACATATTCCAGAAATATATCTGCATTCATTCCTGCCCATGAAAAATAAGCACCTCTTAGATTGTGATTAACAAGCGCATCGGAGCCAAACATCTTCTGGTGCTCTTCATTAGAAAGTAATTTCGTTATTCCTAAAGACAAATCATTTAGGCTATAATGTATTCTAGTGGCTGACATATTATGGATATTATTTATATCAGGTATTCTATTCCCTGCTCCCATTAGCCAAATATCAGAATTACCATTAATATGATTAAAAGAAAATGGACCATTATTATACTCCAGATAAAGCCCTCTAGATCCATTATCAAAATTAATTATTTGATCATCAAACTGATTAAGTAATAATCCTCTTCCCCAAACTTCGTAGATATCTCCAAGTTTTATCAAAAAATTATCCCTTGAATATTCAAGCCTAAATTTCCTGAAATCATTTTTTTTGAAACCTATATCAGGCGGATTAGAGTACTCGTATTGTATCCAACCTTGAAAATTGTTGGAAAAAAAATTTAAATCAATAATGTTTTCTGAGTAATCATAAAAATCATAACTACTTCCAAAATCAGTTTTTATAGCACCATTATAATTTAAATTATCAGCAAATAAAATATTTGCACAAATAAAAATGTAGAAAAAAAAATTATTCATCAATGAATCAATTTGTTTCTTCACCATGTTTCTTATTCAATAATGATTCGATCTTTGTTTTAATTTGGATCTCCTCACCTTTTATATAACCTTGATGA
>CAZPIF010000095.1:0-5756 GCA_964586565.1 uncultured bacterium | reverse complement strand
ATAACATGTTTACCTGGTGGAGCCATATCAGGATCCAGAACAGATGGAAGGATTATATCCATGAAGGGTTTCTTAGAAAATTCACCATATTTTGCATTGTCGTATGCTTTTTCAAGATAATCAAAATCTGGACTGATGGATATTGCACCTCTAAGATGGTGCCCTTCTCCTGGAAGACATGTAAAGTTTGGTAGACCATCAAGAGCAAGATTCACTTTTCCTGAACTGCCTCTTATTCTAAAGTTTTTTATTGATTTTATGAAATCAGAAGGAAGCTCTTTTTCATCAACAATTTTTAAAAATGATAATTTGGGATCTAGGCCGGATATTACTATATCAGCTCTATATTCATCTCCATTTTCTAGTGCAACACCAGTTGCTTGTCCATTTTTTACCATTAGTTTTCCAACAGGAGATTCGGTCATGATGGTAGCTCCAAAATGTTTTGCTGATCTAGCGATAGCCATACTAACCTCTCCAGTCCCTCCTCTTTGAAATCCCCAAGCACGAAATGCACCATCAATATCTCCCATGTAATGATGTAGCATGACATATGCAGACCCTGGTGATCTTGGCCCCATGAAAGTTCCTATGATACCGCTTGCAGACATCGTGGATTTCAATGGTTCATATTGGAACCACTCATCTAAAAAATCTGCAGAACTCATTGTCATTAGTTTTGTCAGGTATTCAAATTGTTCTTTTGAAAGGGTTTTTAAATGATCAAGTAATTTTTTTGATGCAAAGATATCTGATAAGGATGGTTTTAGTGCATTTGGAGCAATTGTCTCTAATATAGGTCTGACAGCCATTCCAATCTGCCCCATTAGAGGCCCAAAGCGTTGATAGGCTTCAGCATCCCTTTTGGAATGACGAGCTATTTCTTTATATGTTTGATCTTGGTCGGCTGTTCTTAGTAAATAATCATCATCCAAAGGCGTAAATGTGCTTTCTAAGGGAAGTAATTCTAAGCCAAATTTTGGGAGCATTAATTCTCGCATCACATTTGGTTTCATCAAACTAACTACGTAGGAACAAACAGAGAATTTAAAACCTGGAAATATTTCTTCGGTAACAGCAGCCCCACCAAGCAAATGTCTACGTTCTAGGACTAGGACCTTCTTCCCAGCTCTTGAAAGATATGCAGCAGCAGTCAGTCCATTATGACCTCCACCAATAACTATGGCATCATATTTATCTATTCTGGGCATGAGCGTTTTCTTTTGGGATCATAAAAGGGAGTTTGTACTACTTTTGCGGGAGTTAGTTTCCTAAAATGTTCAATTTTTAATTCAAAGTCAAGGAGAGTTCCTTTATTTGAATAATCAGTATTGACATGTGCGAGAGCAATGTAACGCTTTAATATTGGTGACCATACACCGCTGGTTGCATAGCCAACCTGTTTTGAACCAAAATACAATGGGGTACTTGTTCTCCAAGCTGTAGAAGGTAGGTTTGGTGCAAGTCCAACTTTTCTATAATGATTTTCCAGTTGATCCCATTGTATTTCTATTCCAACAAACTTCCATTCAGGGCCATTTTCAAGTTCTGTTTCCAATGCTCTTTTACCAATAAAGTCATCCTTCTTCATTTTAACTGCCCAACCAAGGCCTAATTCAAATGGAGATGATTTTCTAGATTCGATTAAGGCATATCTTGATGAGATGTAATCTACGTCTAGCAAAATTAATCCAGCTTCTATACGTGAAATATCTAATGCTTGAAGGCCTGTTGGAGTTATGCCATAGGGTTTTCCTTTATGGATGAGTAGATCCCAAACAGATAAAGCATCTTTTGGGTCAATCCAAATTTCATACCCAAGATCTCCTGTATATCCAGTACGAGATATAGAAACTGGCACATTCCCCAATTGTGTTTTCATCATCCAGAAAAATTTTAGTTTGTCTAGAGATTTACTAGAGATGGTATTAAGTATTGCTCGTGCATTAGGTCCCTGAAGAGCTAAGGCTGCTGTGGTTAATGAATCATCATTTATAGTTAAGCTCAAACCTGAAGAATTATGTTTTAGCCAATCAAGGTTTGGTTCAGCGCTGGTAATTCGAAACTTATTTTCTGATAATCTTTGTACTGTACCGTCATCTATGACTTTTCCATCTTCATCACACCAAGGAGTATACATAACCTGCCCAACCTTACATATATTTATATCTCTTGTAACCAGTCTATGTAAAAATCTTTGGGCTTCATCTCCTTCAATTGTATATTTATAAAGTGGCGTGATATCCAGTAGTGCAGCTTTGGTTCGTATGGCAAAATATTCATTTTCATGATTAAGTTCGTAATTAGTTGCAGAAAGATAACCTGACCATCTTCGCCATTCCTGTGATTCATTTAATTTAGATGTACGATCAAAAAATGGTGATAACCTTAATTGTGTTGTAGCATCAAATTGATTCCTTTGGATCATTTATCTGTCCTATAAAATGGACGAGTTAGACAAGTGGGGCCACCTGCACCTTTTAAAGAAATTTCTGAGCCATCATATGTATTAACTTCAACACCGGCTTGTTCAAGTCTTTGTTGGGTAATAGGATTACCTTTTATCATTATTACTTCTCGTCTTTTCATAGCTAATACATTACAACCCATTGATTCATATTCTTCATCAGGGACTTCAATAAGTTGAATTTTACGATCAAGAAGATATTTTCTGAATGGCACCGAAAGCAACCTAGAATAAACTAAAAATAATTTATGATCAATAGGTGAAAGATTGCTCATGAGATGTAAACAATCCTTAGGGCCGTTCCAGTGCGGTAGTGCTACAGAGATAATTTCATTTACTTGGTCACCCAGTATCCTTCTAAATTGTTTTATGCCCTCTAGATTTGATCTGTATCCTTCTCCGATTGCAATAGTTCGCTTATCTATCCATACAATGTCACCACCTTCCAGAATCCCAGGACTTTCAATTTGACCAATAATGGGAACCCCTATCGAAGTAAAATATTTATTCATTTCTTTTGCCTCATTTTGTCTTTCTCTTTTACCCATATTACATAGGACTAACCCATTCTTTGTCATTATACAAGGGTCATGGGTATAAATGGAATCAAGTGATGATGCAGAACGAGGCATAAAGTGAACTTCTGGTTCAAATGTATTGATTAATTTTAGAAAATCTTCATACTGAGCACATGCCAAATCAAAGTTTGGTGGTTCTGTATAATTCAGTATATCTGACTCATTATTTATTTTTGTTTGGTTGATAAATGCATCCTTTGGATGCTTTAATAATATACGCTTAACAGTGGTGACCATGTCTTGGCACCCAAAATAGGACATGATCTAATCCAATGATCCTTCTACGCAGGTTGTTTGAAATCCCCCGCGAATGTTATAGAGGGTTGTTACCATCAATTGCTCTGTATTTAGAATTGAACCAAGATCTGAAAATATTCGCTTGGTCGCTGCTTCTTGGTATATACCAACATTTCGAAAACTTACAAAATAATATTTTAATGATTTCAATTCTACGCATTTTCCACCAGTTGGGAAATATTCGATTTTTACATAAGATATATCAGGAAGGCCGCTAAATGGGCATACTGCACTAAATTCATCTGTTTCAGTTTTGATATATTGTTTTGGACTATCAAAATCAAACACATCTAAAAGTTCTGGGTTAATATGTGATTCATCTTGATAGTCAAATATTTTTCCTTCAGCTTTAATCATTTTATTCTCCTTTGTATATGCAACCCGTAGACTCAGTTTCTTTTATCTCAATTTTTCTTAAACTAGGTAATGTAATACTGAGCCTAGACCATATCCATTGACATAGATTTTCACTAGAGGGATTTTCCAGGCCGTTTAGGTCATTAAGATAGGCGTGGTCAATTTGCTTATAAATTGGAGCAAAAGCAGAATCAATTTCTGAAAAATCCATTACAAAACCTGTATTAATATTTACTTTCCCAGAGACTGTAATAATGATTTTAAATGAGTGTCCATGTATGTTCTTACAGGGATGGCCATTAGGTAGATTAGGTAAAGAGCGAGCAGATTCTATTGTAAATGTTTTAAATATTTCCATAAGTCAAATTAAGGGATACCCAATATTTTATGGGTCTGAATACTAAGTTTCCAAACAGGGTTTTTCATAACAAAATCTTTAGATTTTTTTGTGGTTTTCTGTTGATCTGTGCCATCCATAGGTTGTATGAAAAAATGCTCAAATTGCAATTTTTCATAAATTCTTGGATTGATTCCAGATTGTGGATAAACTACTTTTAATTCATTGCCTTTGAGTAGGATAAGATCTGTGTTTGCTTTGGGACTAACACATATCCAATCGATACCATCAGGTGGATTCAAAGTCCCATTGGTTTCGAGCCCAATTTCAAATCCAGCTTCATGTATATTTCTTACGAGTTTATCATCAATTTGTAGTAAAGGTTCGCCACCAGTTAATATTACATAAGGCAATGATTCAACATTTAACGGCCATAGATCTAGAATTTTTTTCTTTATGTTTTTCGCGGAATACTTACCACCATTGGTACCATTAGTTCCCAAAAAATCAGTATCGCACCAATTACAAATAGCTTTTTTTCGATCTTTCTCTTGTCCTGACCAAAGATTACAGCCTGAAAAGCGAATAAAAATAGCAGGACGTCCGGTATGATATCCTTCACCTTGGAGAGTATAATAAATTTCTTTAATAGTATACATAATTAGCCTGAATAATTTAGTGGATCTTTAATTTTTGACATATTAAATCCCTTAATCCTTAAATAACATGCATCACAACGCCCACATGGATCTCCATTTTTGAAAGGATCATAACAACTCGAAGTCAAACTATAATTAACTCCTAATTCATTGCCTTTATTTATAATATCAGCTTTTGTCATATTTATTAGTGGTGTATGGATAGAAAAAATATGACCTGAGACACCTGCTTTGGTGGCAAGGTTAGCTGTTTTTTCAAACGATTCAATGTATTCTGGTCTACAATCTGGATAGCCACTATAATCTAAAGCATTTACTCCAATAAAGATGTCATATGCATTTATTGTCTCAGCAAAAGCTAAAGCTAAAGATAAAAGTACTGTGTTTCTAGCTGGGACATAAGTGTTAGGAATGTTTTGCAGATCTGATTCATTCCGATCTTTTGGAATAGTGAGGTTGTCAGTTAAGGATGAACCACCAAACTTTGAAAGATCAATATCAATTATTTTATGATTTTTAACATTATAATTATTGACAATATTTTTTGCTGCAATAAGTTCAAAACTATGGTGCTGACCATAATTAATAGTTAGTGCATTTATTTCAAATCTATCCTTAATTGCTATCGCTAAGCATGTTGTTGAGTCTAAACCGCCAGAAAGAAGTATTACCGCTTTTTTTTTCATTTTTTGATCCTGGAATCTATATTGATCTGAATCGGTACTGTCATTTAAAATAATAATCTATATTAATTGTAATTAATTTATAGATATAAATTACACTAACTTATTTTTAACTCTAAAATTCATTTATCCATTATATGAATATTTCAATAAAAACAAAAGTTCCAGGACCAAAATCTATAGAACTTGCCAAAAAGAGATCGAAAAATATTGCAAACGGGCATGCTTCAGTTAGTGGAATTTTCATCGAAAAAGCTGTTGGTGCAAACCTAATTGATGTAGATGGAAATATATTTATAGATTACGCTGGTGGGATTGGCACAGTGAATGTTGGACACTGCCATCCAAAAGTAATTTATGCAATCACTGAACAAGTAA
>CAZPIF010000094.1:0-5757 GCA_964586565.1 uncultured bacterium | reverse complement strand
ATTTGCATCTCTCAAGAAGGGATTAAATATTCCTCAAAACAATTCTCCAATTTACTCTTCAAGGAAAATAAAGATTTAATTTTTTTTATTGGTGGTCCTAATGGCTTTCCTAGAATAGTAAGAAAAAATGTTAAAAATATTGTTTCACTTTCGAATCTAACAATGCCACATGAAATGGCTCTTTTAGTTTTATCAGAACAAATTTTTAGAGCTCTAGAAATAAAAAAAGGAAGTAAATATCACAGGTAATTTTTTAAATAATTATATATTCTGTTCTACCTTGGATAGCAGTTAATAATACATAGGTTGTAGTGTCGATATTCTTAGCAATTTTTTCTATCGGAATATTATCATTATCATTTTTTCCAAATATAAGAACTTCATCACCTAAAGTTGGACTAGTATTTCCAAAATCGACCATAAATTGATCCATGCAAACACGGCCTGCAATCTTATAGTAAACACCTTTATAACTGACGTAACCTTTTTTATACCAAGGTCGTGGAAAACCATCAGCAAAACCCGTCTGGACGACACCTATATTTGTCTCATGATCAGTTTTATATACTCCACCATAACTAATATCTGTCCCAGCTTTGACTCTCCTTAGGTTAACGATTGATCCACAAAAACTCATTACTGGTTCTACATCTATTTTCATATCCACTTCTTCTGAAGGAGAGACTCCATAAACTAGCATTCCAACTCTTACCGTATTAAAATAGGAATCAGGCAGGTTTAATAGGGCACCGCTATTTGAGCAATGTATATAATCAAAATCTATTCCATTTTCTTTTCCTTTGCCAATCACGCTGTTAAATATACTAAGCTGATGTTTAGAAAATGACAAATCCCCTTCATCTGCAGTAGAAAAATGAGAATAGATGCCCTCAACAGGCATTTTAGGATTATTTGATAAAAACTCGAAAACCTTATCAGCATCAGAAAAATCAAATCCTAATCGAGTCATTCCAGTATCAAATTTTAAATGAATTTTTGGACACAAACCTGTTTCTTGTAAATTTTGATTTAACAATATTAAATCATCCCAATGACATGCATTTATCCAAAGATTAAATTCAGATGCTTTTTTAATCCAATCTGGTTGTATTCTAGAAAAAATAAGGATATCATTTTTTATTCCATCTTCCCTTAGCTTTATTGCTTCTTCGATAGTAAAAACACAAAAAATAATATTCGGTTCACTCGCTAAAACACTTGCAATATTTAGTAAACCATGACCATAGCCATTGGCTTTTACTACTACCATCATTTTTCTATTACTAATATGATTTCGAATATTAGAAACATTTTGTTTTAACCTATCCGAAAAAATATATGCTTTTGGTCCAGTCATATTATTTTGTTTATACTAATTTGTAAAATTGAATTATTGTTGGAGTTTTTGCTTTAATAAATAACTATTTACCATAATCATTAGGTAATTAAGAATAATTAAACAAAATATAGATGCCCAGTCAATTATACTGGTTGAATTAAATTTTTGGAATATTTGAAAAGAAATTGAAAACGGAGACCAAATTAATATTGATTCTATTACAATTGGAAAAAAAGATAGTTCAAATAAAAAGCCACTACCAAAAAATATGAGAACAAATACCATTAAGAACGTTAAAAACATTATCGATATCACATCAATCCAAATTGACAAAAAAATAAAAAAATTGCCCAAAATAAATAGATAAATAGATAAACATAGACAAAGGAATAAAAAGGTGGGTATATCTAATACAAATGGCGTAAAAATGGAATAAATAACAATACTAATTGAGATCATTACAAATGATTCTAACAAAGAAGTCACAAGTGTAGAAAAAATAATTATTCTTTTACTATAAGGAGCTAATGATATATTAACTAAAACTTTATTATTTAATCGATGTTCAAAATAATCTCTATAGATAGAAGGATAAATACTAAAAGAACCTATTATAAATAAAAGTCCAGGTAAAACCCAAATATCATACGGGATCTCTGATAGGCTAAATCTGATAATGTTTTTTAAGGGTAAACTAACTAAATAAAACATACTAATCGGTAAAATAAAAAAAAGAAAGATACTTGGGATAAGACGATTACTCCATGCCCAAATCCTTCGCATAACAAGAGCTTTAATCAAAATAATTCTCTTCCAGAAAATTCTGAATCTAAAAGATCCCTCAGACCTAGTTTTTTCACCTCTAAATCAATTAGCATAGAATCAGATGCCTTATTAATTACATCAAAAAACACACCTCTTGTTCTGCCATAAAAGAAAAAGGTATTTTTAAGACGACTCGGAGAAACGATAGTGGGTATCTTAATTAAATTTTCATATATCTCTTCAGTTAGCTGTTCAAATTCAATTTGGAATTGATGATATTCTAGGGTGTTTTCCAAAAGCTTGTCTAAATGACCATCCATAATTATTCTACCTTCATTAAAAACTAGAATCCTATCATGAGCTTGTTCAATTTCAACAAGTGAATTACTAACATAAATAATAGATTTATTTCCTTTTAATTCTTTTATCAAATCCCATGTCAACCTTGTAGATTCTGCGTCCATAAATGCAGTCGGCTCATCCAAAATCAAAATTTCAGGGTCATGTATTAAAGCTTTAATCAACATTGCTCTTTTTTGTATTCCTCCTGAAGCTTTATAAGAAAATTTATCTAGATAATCTTGGAAATTAAGAGCCCTTGAATATTTTTTTATACGCTCCTGATATAATTCATTATTTACGGAATAAAGATTTGCATTAAATCTAATATTTTGCTCAAGAGTCAAAGAAGGATCTAAATCACTTTCATAACTTACATAACCAATTGAATTTCTAGTTTCGTTCCTCCTTTTCTCCATATCAAGTCCTTGGATAAAAACTTGACCATAATCTGGATTTTCATAGCCAGATAACAATTTAAGTAATATAGATTTTCCCGAATCATTCAAACCAACTATTGCTACTAAACTACCTCTTTCAATTCCAAAAGATAAACCAGCTAAAATAGTTTCATCATCAATTAATTTTCCTACTTTTTTTAATGTAATACTTGCTTCCATATTTTCTTTGCTTTCTAGTGTGCGTCATACCATGATTTACCAATACCATAGTCTACTAAAACAGGTACTGTTAATTTCATAGCATGCTCCATTTTATCAATCACTAATTTTACAAGTATTTCTTCTTCATTATCAGGAAATTCAAATAATAATTCATCATGTATCTGTAAAACTAGTTTAGATTCTAATTTTTTAGATATTATTTCATTTTGGATATTTGTCATTGCAAGTTTTATCATTTCAGCAGCAGAACCCTGAATAGGCATATTAATTGCAATTCGTTCAGCTGCCTTTCTAACTAATGAATTATTGGAATTGATATCCCCAATTGGCCTCTTTCTACCAAGTATAGTTTTAACATATTTTTTCTCGCGAACTTTATCTAAAGTTGAGTCAATATAATTTCGTATTCCAGGATATTTTTTAAAATAATCTTCTATTATTAAAGCTGCCTCTTTTCTTGGAATACCAAGTTCTTGACTCATCCTAAAAGCACCTGCACCATACATTATTCCAAAGTTCACTACTTTTGCAGTCCTACGCATCTCCGGTAACACCATATTAATTGGGACATTATAAACTAAGCTTGCAGTTCTGCTATGGATATCTTCTAAATTATTAAAAGCACCAATTAAGCCTTTATCCTTACTCAAATGGGCCATAATTCTTAATTCTACCTGTGAATAATCAGCTGAGAGAATTTTCCATCCACTATCTCTGGCAATAAATGCTTTTCTAATCTCACGCCCTTCATCTGTTTTTATTGGTATATTTTGAAAATTTGGCTTTGTACTTGATAATCGACCAGTAGAGGCGATGGTTTGATTGAAAGTAGTATGTATTCTTCCAGTTTTTTTGTTAATAAGATCTGATAATGAATCAAGATATGTACTTTTTATCTTGGTATATTTTCTATAATCTAAAATAAGTTCTGGCAATTTATGATGATATTTTAATTTTTTTAGAACGTCTTCAGCAGTACTTCTTTTTTTTATCATCGGTAATTCTAGATCATCAAATAAAATACTTCCCAATTGTTGGGTTGAATTAATATTAAAATCTTTTTTTGATAGTTTATAGATAGATTTTGTTAAAATACTAAGCTTATTACCAATATCCTTAGACATTGAATTGAGTAATTTGGAATCTAGATATACACCATTGTATTCCATTTCAGCTAGTACTGAGACCAATGGGATTTCTATATCATTATAAAACTTAGTTAGAGAATTTTCTTTTAATTTACTCTTCAAAGTTTTTGTTAATTCAAGAATTACTGCAGAATTCTCGACAGCAAAAGATGATATTTGATCAAGCGATAATTCAGACATCAACAATTTATTTTTTCCTTTACCGACCAATTCATCAATACTAAACATTTCATAGTTCAAATATTCAAAACTAATTGATTTTAATAAAATTGTTCGAGTACTTGGATTTAATAAATGTGATGCTATCAATGTATCAAAAATAAATCCATCGACATTAACACCATACCTCCTTAATACATGTGAAATGTATTTTATATAGTTTCCAGTTTTGTATAATTCTTTATTCTCTAGAACATATTTTAATTTTTTGATTATAAATAACAAATCATCTTTAGAAAAATTTGATTTATCTTTTTCTTTATAAATAATAGGGATATACCAACCAGAATTAATATCTATAGAAAAACTGAAACCAACTATATTTGCTATAGGAGCAGAATCATCATCTGTAATTAAGTTAAAAGAAATAATCTTAGCTCTTGATAATTGTTTTATTAGAGTATCCAAATCTTTTGTTTTCGATATTATTGTACATTTCTTATTAACTATATTCTTCTTTAGTTTTGAAGCATTGTTAATTCCACCACCTAATTGTTTTACAAGTCCGTGAAACTCAAGACTGCTAAACTTTGCAATACATGAATCTATATCAATATCTTTCTTTATAAAATCTTCGATAGAACAGTTCAAATCAAGGTCAATGAGAATGGTAACTAATTCTTTACTCATCTTAGCCTTATTTACACCTTCAATTAATCCCGTACGGGCTCTTCTATTTGTAACTTTATCTGCATTCTCTAATGCACCTTCTAAAGAACCATACGCTTTGATTAACTTGACAGCAGTTTTTTCACCAACACCCGGAACACCCGGAACATTGTCTGAGCTATCACCCATTAGACCTAATAGATCTATAATTTTGTCAGGAGGTACTCCCCATTTTTCTTTAACTTTTGATGGATCATATAAAATGGAATCGGGGGATTTTCTAGTTCCAGGAGCGTACATAAAAATATGCTCATTAATTAATTGCATAAAATCTTTATCACCACTTACTATAAAAGTATCTAATCCATATTTGTCTGCTTCGATAGCTAAAGTTCCAATAATATCATCTGCTTCTACGCCAACCTTTTTTAATACCGGTATATTCATAGCCTCAAGTATTTGCCATAAATGAGGTAATTGTGATTGTAGTTCATCAGGCATTTCAGGACGATTTGCTTTATACTCTTTGTAAATATCATGCCTAAAGGTTTTACCCTTAGAATCAAACGCACATGCAAAATAATCAGGATCTTCTTTACGAATTATCTTAAATATTTGATTTACAAAACCAAATAGTGCACTAGTATTAAGCCCATAACTAGTGATTAACGGGTTACGAATAAGAGCAAAATGCGCTCTAAAGAAAAGAGCATAT
>CAZPIF010000093.1:0-5769 GCA_964586565.1 uncultured bacterium | reverse complement strand
TTAACCCAATTAGTTTCGTTATCTTTATTATAGGGGTTGTTGTCTATTCTGCCAATGTTTTGATCTGGGACATCTGTATTGGCAACAATTCTTGATCGTGCCCACTCCTGTCCTTGATGAATAAGAGGTATACCCTGGGCAGTAAACAAAAATAGTGCACCAAGTTTATTTATTTTCAATTGTTCCTTATTAAGTCTGAGATGTTGTAAAGTATCATTGATAATATCATTTTCTTTAACGAGACCAAGAGATATTCTTGTGTAGTCATTAAAAGAATAATTGTCATGAACCTCTAGGAAATTAATTGCATGCTCTGGTGTTATATATGTCGCGTGTTTTCCAGATGCTGTTCCAGATAATATACACTCTACATCTTCAATATTTTCGCTGGGTCTATAATCTCCTAAAAGAAACCCTTTGACATCTCTATTATGAAGCTCTCCTTTTAGCACATCTCTAAATCTTGCGTTAAATGACCCCCACCCCATTTTTGAAAACTCATTTTCTCTATTATTCCAGGCTTCACCATAGAGAATAAGGTTGGGATTTATATTCTTTAGTTCATCTGCAATTATTTTAGAGGTTTCTGATGATAGCAGGTAACATTGATCAAATCTGAACCCATCGATATGATAGTTAACCATCCAGTATTTCAGAGACTCTAGGATGTACTCCCTAACTTTGGGGTGATCAGTGTCGAGTAGGTTTCCACAGCACTGAGATTTGAAAGTACCATCATCATTTAATAAAAAATAAGTTTCCTTATCTATATACTTAAGTGGATGCCAATCATAATTTGAAACATGATTTACAACAACATCCATGATCACTGCGATACCATTTTTATGTAATTCTCTTACCATCATTTTCATCTCGTTGACTGCACTTCCATCAATTCCATTCCACTCATCATTTCCCACAGTCCATGAGGAACTATAGTAGCTCTCTGGTGCCATAAAAAAAGTTGGCATATAGCCCCAGTGGTTTCTTTCATATGGATTCCAATCATTATAGAATCCTGCCTGCTTCTTTTTATATGGAATTTCAAAATTAGCAAAATCCCATAGAGGTAAAAATTGTACTGCGTTTACGCCCAATGCTTTTAAATGTTCAATTCCTCCATTTTGACCTGACTCAATAAAGCCAATGTAGCTGCCCTTATACTTATTATTAGAGGAAGGATGAATGGTCATGTCTCTTAGATGTGCCTCATATATGATAAGATCTTTAGTATCTATTCCTATCCATGAATCTCCTTGCCAATCAAAATCATCATCAATTACAATGGATTTTGCAACATGTCTCCAGTTGTTTTTAGTAATTGCTGCTTTTGAATATGGGTCTGCGACGATAACACTTGAATCATTATTTGGTCCATACAATCTGTAGCCATACATAGTTCCAACACCCCTGTTTTCTAGATTGTAGTACCATTCTCCTTCAGATTTATTGCTCATGGGGTATTCGGTACCCGTACTTGCATTTGGTTTATCAAATACAACTAGAAATACTTTCTCCGAAGATGGTGCATAAAGTCTAAATTCAACACCCTTTTTAGTGATGTTAAATCCATAATTTAGGGGATAAGTATTTTGCTTTATTGAGCAGGATTTAAGCATAATAATAAAGATAACATAATTAATTATTTTGAGATATTTCATTATTAACGGGGTGGCCTTGTTTTATGATTATAAAAATATTCAATAATTTGATCTGGTTAAGGGAAAAATTAGTAGGTTTTTATATACTTTTCATAATCATTGGTTGTAGTGCAGAAAAAAATGAGAAACTTTTTTATGCTATTCCTACAATTAATGTAAAGATCGGTAGAATCGATACATTAGATTTGTCAAATTATTTCCGTACTAGGGAAGTTAACATATCACTTTCAGGGCCAAGCTCTCATCAATTGAAAAATAATAAATTTATAATAAATGGACTAAATGGGAAGTCAGGTATTGAGGTAGTAGAATTCAAAGCTGGGAGTAAGGATCTAAATTTGGTTATTAGGTACATTCCTATGGTAAAGCATGAGTTCAAAATAAAATTAAATAAAAAATCAAATGTATATGTTATGGGTCAATTCAATGATTGGTCTAGAAATTCAATGCCAATGATAGATCTAGGGGATTTCTACTCAATTGAGACTTATCTGGAGCCCAAAATCCATGAGTATAAATTTGTTGTGGATAAAGAGGAAATACTAGATCCGAAAAACGAAAATACTGTGTCTAATAATGCCGGAGGTTGGAATTCATTGATTGATTTTTCTAATATGTTTCAGGAAAACAATACTCAAGTATTAAAGAGATCAAAAAAGGGGAAAAGACTTTATTTTGATTATTTAGAAAATGGTAAAGTAGCAACTCCTAGTGATTATTTAATCTTATTCGATAACCGCGTAATCAAGAATTATGATACTGGATCTTTGAAAGAAAAAGGCATTAGTATGGATATGTCAGACTTCAGTGATGGTTTACTGCGAGTATTTGCTATTAATGATCAAGGTATATACACACCAGAAAACCAAACCCTGATTTCTGATGGTGATCCTATTGATAAAAGTTCTGATTCATGGTATCTATCTATTATGTATAATCCAATGATAGATAGGTTTTATGATGGTGATCCAACAAACAATAGAAAAATTAATGATCCTAGGCTACATGATCTTACAAATTTTATTGGTGGCGATTTAGAAGGGATTACCAAAAAAATAAATGATGATTATTTCTCAGAACTAGGTATTAATACTATCTGGTTATCACCTATACAAACTCAACCAGACAGTAGTTGGGTTGAATATATAAAGCCTAACAGAACTTTTTCAGGTTATCATGGCTACTGGCCTATTGAATCAAGGGAGATTGATCCAAGATATGGTAGTTCTGAGGAATTTAAAGATTTAGTTAGTACAGCACATTCTAATGGGATAAAAATCATTTTAGATTTTGTTTCCAATCATGTTCATCAGGATCATGAGTATTTCAAGAATCATAGGGAATGGTTTGGTAGTCTGGTAATGGATGATGGTCGTTTAAATATTAGACAGTGGGATGGTGACACTAGATTAACTACCTGGTTTGACGAATTCTTACCATCCTATAACTTTGTTGAATCTGATGAGGCCGTCAACAAAGTTGTAGAAGATGCTATATGGTGGCTAAAGGAATACAATTTGGATGGCTTTAGGCAAGATGCGGTTAAGCATGTTCCACATAAATTTTGGAAAAAATTAACTAGGAGTATAGATATTGCAGCTCCGAATAAAACAATATATCAAATAGGGGAAACTTTTGGATCGGATGAATTGATTTTATCCTATGTAAATCCATCTGAATTATCTGCGCAGTTCAATTTTAGTATATATTTTAATACTAGAGGTATGTTCAGTGATGATGAAACTGATTTTACAGGTTTAAAACAAATTATAGCACAAAATGCTAGAAACTATGGTCCAATTCATTTAATGGGTAATATCACTAGTAGTCATGATCAGCTCCGTTTTGTTTCATACGCTGATGGACAAATATCATTAGGGGAGAATGGTATAGAACGAGCATTTAATGATCCAGTAAAAAATACAGTTAACAATAAGACGTTCAATAAATTAGCAAATTATCATGCTTTCAATTGTAGCCAACCAGGAATCCCAATTATTTATTATGGTGAAGAAATTGGATTAATAGGTGAGCTAGATCCTGGGAATAGAAGGCCAATGAAATTCAATATTGATAAAAACGAAAGAGATCTACTTGAGAAGTTTAAAGCAATAAATTTAATTAGGCAAAATTACTCCAGTCTATCTATTGGTGATCAAACAATTCTTATAAGCAGTGGTTCTTTATTTGTAACTTTAAAAACTTATTTTGATGAACAGATGATTTGTGCAATAAATAATAGTTCAGATGTTTTAAAAGCAGAACTGGACATTCCAACAAAGTATAAACAATTAATAAATCTTGTTACAAATCAAGTTATTGAAAAAAATAACAAGTTGGTTTCAATTTCTATCCAACCATACTCACATGATTTTTTCATTGTTAAGAAATAGACTAATATTCATTTTCACAATTTCATTAATTATTGCTGATGAATCATGGAAAGTTTATGATGATAGTGAAATAGCAATAATTAATATTAGTATTGATCCTGATGCTTTAGACTGGATTTATGATAATGCGTGGAGTGACTCTTTACATGTTGCTTCTATTCAATTTCAAAATGCATATATAAATCAATCTGTTGATTCGATTGGTTTTAGAATTCGAGGTAATACGTCTCGTGGATCTGAAAAAAAATCATTTAAAATCGATTTTAATCATTTTATAGGAGGTCGAGATTTTTTTAATGTTGAGAAATTAAACCTGAATGGTGAGCATAATGATCCTTCCATTATACGCTCTAAATTATGTTGGGATATGTTCCAGCAAATAGGTGTTACAAGCAGCAGAGCAAGTCATGCTAGATTATATATCAATGGTAGTTACTACGGCCTATATATTTCTATCGAACATATAGACGATAGTTTTGTTTCTAAAAATTATGATAATGGCAATGGAAATCTTTGGAAATGCATTTGGCCTGCTGATTTAACCTACCGAGGAGATAATCCTGAAGATTATTATCCATATCATAATGATACGAGACCGTATGAATTGAAAACTAATAAGGATGAATATGACTACAGTAAACTAGCCAGATTGGTCAATGTAATTCATCATTCACCTGATTCTTTAGATATTGTTCTTGATACAAAAGAATTGTTACAATATTTTGCAATTAATATCATTACCGGGAGCTGGGATGATTATCGTTTTTTAAGAAATAATTTTTATATTTATCATAATCCGTCTGATGATTTAATACATTGGATACCCTATGACTACGACAACACTTTTGGTATTGATTGGTTTGACATTGATTGGTCTACAATAGATCCTTACAATTACCCAGTTATAGATAATGATGGAAGACCATTAACTGAGTTTATTTTTTCTAATGATAGATACCGTGATATTTACACTCACTTTTTAGAGTTCTACTTAAATGAGCTAATCAATATTGAAAGTATTGAAATGAAATTAAATTATTTTCTAGATCATTTATACTCAGCAGCGTTAGAAGATGTATATCGTACAATGGACTATGGTTTTTCTATTGAAGATTTTGTAAATAGCTATGGTGAAGATTTTGAAGTATCTCATGTGAAACATGGCATTTTAGAATTTCTACAAAATAGAAAAAACTCATTGCAAGAACAGCTAGAGTATGTTCATGAATTACCTATCATCTATGATGCTGAAATAGAAAACAAGACTATATTATTAGGGGATACTATAAAAATAAACTCATCATTAATTGCTGATCCAACGGAAGCTACTTTTAATATATTATACTCATTAGATGGTTCCGACCAGTGGCTTACAGCTCATTTGGATTTTAACCCTGATAATTCTAGTAGCCTTGTTGAAGAACATGATCGATGGACTATAGAATTAATTCCTAATTATCCAGGTAATTATGATTGGTATTTACAGGCCTATAGTAATTCTGGATTTGAGCGCTACCCTATACATGGATTAAATTCTTTTAAAATAATCAATAGTAGCATTAATCAACCAATTATCATTAATGAATTACTTGCAAAAAATGAGACTACTAACTTTGATGAGAGCGGTGAGTTTGATGATTGGATTGAGTTATATAATTATTCTGATAATTTGGTTGATCTTGCTGGCTATTATTTAACTGATAAAAATTATAATC
>CAZPIF010000092.1:0-5782 GCA_964586565.1 uncultured bacterium | reverse complement strand
GGAGATATATAATTTTACCAGACAATTATCGGTTATGCTAAAGGCAGGGGTCCCACTGGTGGATGCCTTAGATTCTGTCCACTCTGAAGAAAGTAATCCTTTGTTGAATAGGACTATCTCTTCTGTTATTGATGATGTATCGGGTGGTATGTCACTGTCAAGGTCCATGGACAAGCACCCAAAAGTATTTAACACGATGTTTATTAATATTGTTAAGGCGGGAGAGAGTGCGGGTGTGCTTGACAAAGTAATGTTCCAACTTGCAGACTTTATCGCACATGATTTAAAGCTTAGGATGGGGATAACCCAGGCAATACGATATCCATCTATTGTTGTTGGAATAACTGTTTTGGTTGGTGTATTTGCCGTGACATATATTTTGCCAAGGTTCTCCACTCTTTTTAGTTCTACGAGAATCGAACTTCCACTTCCTACGCGTATTTTATTAGGGACAGATCAATTTATAAATGACAATTGGGGTGGAATCATATTTTTTATAGCATTTTTTATTTTTGTTTTTTGGAGAGCATTAAAAACAGAGGCAGGGCTTTTCCAGTGGCATAAGTTTATCCTTAATCTTCCTATATTTGGACCCATTGCCCAGAAAATGGCTATCTCAAGATTTTGTCATGTGCTCGATACACTGGATCGTACTGGTGTTCCAATATTAGAGGCTTTAGATATAGCGGGAAAGACCGCGGGAAACACATACATCGAAGACAGACTTCACAGAGTCCACGCTGATGTTCAGATGGGAAAAAAAGTCGCTCTTTCTATAAACACTCATACTCATGATATTTTTCCTCCTCATGTTTTAAAAATGATTCAGGTGGGTGAAGATGCGGGCGCGATGGATGATATGCTCAGTGAGATTGGTTCGATGACTGACGCGGAGGTACAGG
This sequence comes from uncultured bacterium, assembly GCA_964586565.1. Classification (GTDB taxonomy): domain Bacteria; phylum Fidelibacterota; class Marinisomatia; order Marinisomatales; family UBA1611; genus NZWG01. The sequence goes on along the minus strand of CAZPIF010000092.1, from coordinate 4,880 downwards.
ACAGGGTGTTAAAATTAACGGCTAGTCTTGAGCCTCTCATAACTGTGGTAATGGGTGTTTTTATATTGGTTCTTGCGCTGGCCATCTTTTTGCCGATATGGGATATGTACGAGGCATTATCTAGAGGATAAAAATAAAATGTCTCAAATTGAGACATTAAAGTTAGAATTAAATGTTAATTTAGCTTGTACCAAGAGTGGCATATTTTTTGTTATAACTAAATTGCACATGCGTAAGTCAAAAATAATATTCTTTTTTCAATCTATTATCAATTTTCTAAAACCGACTAGAGGTAATTCCCTTGCTGAGTTTGCTGTAATTACTGCTATGATGGCTACTTTTATTGCTACTGCTCTTCCAAAGTTTTCAGATGTTATGGAAGCCTCAAAAGCCCAAAAAAGTATTGACGAGATAGATAAAATCCTATTGCAGGCAAAAAATTTCTATGAGACTACAGCAGCGCTTGAGGGTAGAGGACGACTTCCAGGTCAAGATAAGTTTAACATGAAGGTAGGTGAATACACTGATACAACTGATCTTGTCAATGATCTCGAAATATTTGAGGTCTATTCAGATACGACAATCGGTGCAAAATGGGTTTCAGTGTTTGGCACAGATAACCCCAAAGCCCTGATACCGGATGCATCATATTTTTCTGATGATACGATTTCTGCTGAAGTGAATAGTGCTGGAGAAATTATTTGTAGCAATTGCCCAGAGGGAAGGATGAAGGGTGCAGACGAGTGGCTTGACCTATTTAACAGGGAGACCCTAGTTAGTCCTTTTCAGGATGGACACTACATATATATAGTAATACCTGGTAGCGGTAGTGGAAATGATGTCAAGGCACCAAGAATATGTGTAGCAGATGTTGAGAGTCCAAAGTATTTGCATAAGATAATGGATCTTTGATCTGATATTAAATAGATAATTGAAATGCTTTATAAAAAAAGCCTCGTTATTTAACGGGGCTTTTTTTATTTATGTGAAATTATACTGTAACTATTTGTTATTATTGTTTATTTACCATCGGTAGATGAAAGATTCCAATTAATTAAATTACTCTGCAAGTATCATTATGTTACAAAAATATATTAAATAAAATATGTAACATAATAGTACAATAAAATTATAGAACCGAGGAGAAGGAAAAATTTATTTACAAATTTTGAAGTTTTGGCACAGATTATGCATAAACAGAAGCGTGATCAAAAACAAAACTTCAAATAAGGAGATAAAAATGAAACAAACACTAAAAACAATCATCAGAAGTCTTAGAAGCGTAAAAGGTAATTCACTTGCTGAATTCGCTACAACTACAGCTCTGATGGCTACGTTAGCTGCTACAGCAGCACCAAAGCTCAGTGAAATGTCAGAAGGTACAAAAGCTGAGAAATCACGTAATGAAATTGACAAGATCATCAAGCAGGCTGGACAGTTCTACCAAGATATGGCTGATGCTGAAGGTCGTGGACGTTTTCCTGGTCAATCAAAATTTAACGATCAAGTAGGTGGTACAGCATACGATAATACTGACGCTACTTCTACAGGTACAACATCTGCACTTTCTAATTCAAAAGGACATAACGATGATGTAATGACTGACTTAGGTCTTGATGGTACAGACGGATGGCAGCAGTATGATGATTCACCAGCAAACAGCTGGATATCAGTATTTGGTACAGCAAGATCAGATGATCACGCAGGTGTTACAGATTGTGCTGATTGTACAGATGAGTGGCTACCACTTTTCGGTGATGAAGTACTAGGCAGCAAATTCCAAGACGGTCACTATGCTTACACAGTAGTAGCAGGCGGCGGATCTGGAAACGACGTATATCCACCAGTTATTTATGTAGTGGACGTTGAAAATGCAGTAGACTTCAACAGCGTACTTGAGCCGTAAAAAATCCCAAGATAACAGATGGACGCAATGTCCATTCACTTTAAAAAACCCCGCTAGCTCCAGCGGGGTTTTTTGTTATATAATGATACACCATTTTTGTAATAATGTATCAAAATGTTATACTGTAATAATTTATCTAAATATTTTTTTTCGACGGTAAACATTAACTTTTTACTATTATTTACTATTATTGGTACAGATATTGCTTAATAAGGGTGATATGACAAAGAATTGTTTCGAAACAACCCCTAAACAAGGAGAAAAAAAATGAAACAAACACTAAAAACAATCATCAGAAGTCTTAGAAGCGTAAAAGGTAATTCACTTGCTGAATTCGCTACAACTACAGCTCTGATGGCTACGTTAGCTGCTACAGCAGCACCAAAGCTCAGTGAAATGTCAGAAGGTACAAAAGCTGAGAAATCACGTAATGAAATTGACAAGATCATCAAGCAGGCTGGACAGTTCTACCAAGATATGGCTGATGCTGAAGGTCGTGGACGTTTTCCTGGTCAATCAAAATTTAACGATCAAGTAGGTGGTACAGCATACGATAATACTGACGCTACTTCTACAGGTACAACATCTGCACTTTCTAATTCAAAAGGACATAACGATGATGTAATGACTGACTTAGGTCTTGATGGTACAGACGGATGGCAGCAGTATGATGATTCACCAGCAAACAGCTGGATATCAGTATTTGGTACAGCAAGATCAGATGATCACGCAGGTGTTACAGATTGTGCTGATTGTACAGATGAGTGGCTACCACTTTTCGGTGATGAAGTACTAGGCAGCAAATTCCAAGACGGTCACTATGCTTACACAGTAGTAGCAGGCGGCGGATCTGGAAACGACGTATATCCACCAGTTATTTATGTAGTGGACGTTGAAAATGCAGTAGACTTCAACAGCGTACTTGAGCCGTAAAAAGCCAAAGAAATAGATCACAAATGGGATTGGATCCCATTGATAACAAAAAGCCCTGCATTCGCGGGGTTTTTTGTTATGTATCATGATGTTACAATTGTAACGAAATTATATAGTGCCGCCCATTGTTTATTTATTGTACTCAGACAATAGATTATACTTGTTTAAATTATGTTAGAGATTGGCATATATTTTGCATTAGTAATTGTGTATACATTTAGACTGTAAGAATAAACCGGTTACATCAAATCGAATGAAAAAAAACCAACTTAATAAGTTTAAGAATTCAAAAGGAAATTCCCTTATGGAATTTGCCGTAACTATAGGCCTCATGGCGATTCTTGCTGCAACGGCTGCTCCTAAGCTTTCGCAGATGGGTGAGGATACTAAGATCGCAAAATCTAAAACTGATTTAGATAAATTAGCGAGGCAGGCTGCAAACTTTTATCAGGAGACAGCAATCAAAGAAGGTAGAGGTCGTTTTCCTGGACAGGACAAATACAACCTGCAGGTAGGTGGCCACTCAAGCAACCAAGATATTTTAGATGACATCATTACAGTTTATGATAATTCAGGAAATATAACAGATCTTGCTGATTTCACTTTTTTTGGATCAGTAAATGGTTCTGATTGGGTGTCAGTATTTGGGATAAGTAATTATGATTTTCCAAAGCCTGACGGTGCAAATCTTGCTCCGGATGATGTTGACGAGGTTGGTCCTTGTAATGTTTGTCCTGAGGGTGAAACCACAGGAAAGCTTGAATGGGAGACATTGTTCCCAACTGGACCAGTTGGAAGTCCGTTCCAGGATGGCCATTTTGTTTATCAGGTTGTAGCAGGAAGCGGACACGGTTCAAAGTCTGAGGCACCTATACTTTACATAGCAGATATTGAAAACCCAAGCCAGATCCATGTGATCTTACAACCCTAAATGGATACTGTAACAGAAAGATACTATGTCACTATTATGGACAAAATTGTAACGGAACGAAGCAAAATTTTAAAAAACGATAAAATGATTAAAATAAGAGAAAATATCACAAGATTTGTAGACCTTTTAGACGATAAAAAGATAGATAAAGAAAAAAAATGAATAATTTTTTAAAAAAGATCACAAAAATAGACGGTGTTGGCATAAAAATTGCTTACATTAGTTGAATTTGAACGATATAAGTAAGAGGTAGAAAATGAAATCAATAATACGGTACTTTAAAAAAGTTAACGGACAGTCACTTGCTGAATTTGCAGTAACAACAGCGATGATGGCTACGCTAGCGACAACAGCTGCACCTAAATTTTCAGGTGTTGGTGAAGGTGCTAAGGAAAAGAAAACGCTTGCAGATATTGATAAAATATTAAAGTCTGCGAACAACTTTTACAACGAGCAGGTAACAAAATCTGGTCGTGGTCGTTTTCCTGGGCAGTGGAAATACAATGATCCGGTTCCTTCTGGGGGTGGATATGTATATACTGATGACCAAGCAACAGCTGAGTATAACGTCAAGCTAGCAGTTCAAGGTATAATCGGTGATGATGGTAGCGTTACCACAGCACCAACATTTACAAGTTTTGACAATACTACTGATGCACCAAAATGGGCTTCATGTTTTGGGACGAATAATCCTGATGCTCTAGCTCCAGAGGTATCTTCAGGCGTTCAAGCATCTGTTAGTAGTGAAGAAGATCCAGCATCACAGTATTACAGTCAGGGTTTGCACACTACTGGTAAAGGTTCAGAAGAATTTCTTGACGGATTCGGTGGCGAGGCCATCAAGAGTCCTTTCCAAGATGGTCACTATATATATACGGTGATCGCTGGTTCAGGATCTGGTACTTCATCTATCGCTCCGATAATTTTCGTAGCGGACCTTGAAAGTCCATCATCATTCTGGAAAAAATTACAACCATAATTAACCAAGCAAACGAGCACACCAATACCACAAACCAAAGGAAAAAACTAAGGAGACTAAAATGAGAAACACGAATAAAGGATTCACACTAATAGAATTAATCATGGTCACGATCATACTAGGAATCTTGG
>CAZPIF010000091.1:0-5906 GCA_964586565.1 uncultured bacterium | reverse complement strand
CTCTTACGATAAAGAGATACAGTAAACCACTCAGAGTTATCTCTCTTATAGTATATTGCTACAAATGGTGGACTGTCTTCTTTTAAATCAGGAATTGCTATAGTACATATTGATTCATCAAACTCACCCTCTGAGGTAATAAAATCAACTTTTGTAAAGCTGTAAACCCTTTTCTTAAGAGGCGTAAAAAGGGAAACATTTTTCTCGTGCTCTTGGGCAACCAAATGACCAATAGACATAAAAATAGCCAAAATCAATGAAACAAGGTGAATTCTCACCTAATAATTTGTGCCTACTTTTTCTTTCTCCCAAAGAAACCTTTTTTCTTCTTTGGTTCTTCGTCTGCAGGTTTTTCATCAGTATCCTGAGACTTAGCTTCAATCTTTTTCTCCCATTCGCTCATATCTTCAGATGCTGGTTCTGGATCAGATCCTCCAGGTGTTACATCGCTATTATCAGATTCTGCTACCTGATCAGGATTATTCCAAATTTCTTTTAGTTTGGCATGACGTTGTTCTGAATTATCTTTTAATTTTGAAAGCATTTCATTCACTTCCTCATGAAAATCAGCTATGGTCTGTTCAAGTCTTTTTATTAGTTCTTCCTGAAGAGGCCCACCAAAGCCATCACCGACCTGCTCCATGAGGTTCCCAAATTGATCCATTAGGTATTGTTTTTGTGGGTCTACTGTTGGTGCAGAATTTTCCTGCGCTTCTGCTGCTTCGGTTTTATTTGGCATAAGTTCTCCGTAGGTTGTTAATAATTTTCCTTGTCATATTCAGCTTCTGATAAAATAATCGTCTGAGTAGGGGCTAACAATGTACTTATAGCATCAAACACTTCGCTACTAAAAATCAGCCCCAAAACCGTTCCAAGAATTTGCCTATATGCATCAAGGTCATTTCTAGGTATACCATATTCGTTATATGTTGAAGGACGCTGAGAATTATAAATCCTAGCTGTCAATAATCCTGTAATACCAGTCAAGAAGTAAGTATAAGGGCGCAAATGGTCCAAGTCACTAATTACGGGCCTATAAGAGAGTCTATGAAGCTTGTCTAACGAAACTCTCTCTATAGCTGTTGCTGTTTGAATATAAATTAATCTCTCTTCAAATTTAAATAATGTTCCATTTAATTTTCTATCATCAGAATGACCAATAACTACATACTGAGGCTTAGGTATTTCATTTAAAATTTTTTCTGCCCGAAGAAAATCCATCCCTTCATACATCGCTATTTTTTGTGACTTTGTGAATTCTGGCTGTTCGTCAACATGCAATTTGAGGTCATCTAGCTCATTTCGGGTCAAATAGCGCCTAACTCGTTTACGTTCTCCAGCTATTTCTTTTACTATCATTAGCCTATATTGGTCTCTATCAATTTTAAGTATTTGAGCACTTATAAGATCTTTTTCTTCAGGGAAGATCCTATAAAATCTATTTTCATGAACATCTATTTCAGTCCCAACATTATCACTAAGTATTATAACATCAGTTTTGGCAAATAGATATGTAGAAATAACTAAGATAATTAAGATTGTATTTTTTAAAATTTTTGTCATCAAAAATTGAATGTTGTTTCTATATTTGTCTGTTTAATTGTTTCCATTTGCCCAGTGCCATCATCACGATAAGACTGTCTAAAATCCCAAATAAGACTTACACCTTTACTAAGTTCGTATCCTACACGATACCCCATAATTGTATTCACTGATGGATTCTCAAAGTCAAATGGGTCATCGTCATTATTTCTCTGATAATATGCCATTGCTGAACTTATTTTTGGAATATTATCAGTGTTCAAACTAAGAGAAGATGTAAAACTTTTTAATTCTACTGAATCTGCTTTCATATTTGCGTACGAAGATGAAAAATTTATAAGATTAAATAGGTTCATACCTGCAGAACCAAAAAGTCCGCTAGACTTACTACTATCACTAAATGCGTCAAATACATTCATATCTTTCGTCTTTACAATTGTTTGGTTATCTACTGTTGAGGTGGTTACACGATTAAGATCGTATGCCTGATCAAAATACTGAGGAACATAAGCACCATTAATCATTCTGTATTCAAGAGAAATATTTAATACTTTAAATAAGGTAGATCTTAGTCCAGGAATTGTAATTCCAGTCCCAGACCTTTCTGGTCTTATAAATGTTGAATCAGTTGAAGCCGCTCCAGGAAAAGATAGCTTATTATATTCAGCAAAGAGAGTCAGAGATAAATAATCCTCTTTTAGAAGAGGGTATCCAATATCAAATGACATTGCATTTGTTTTTGCAGAGTTATCTTTAAGACTAAATGGTACAGCCTTGAGAATAATCTGGTCTCCTGATTCTTGCGTATCAGGGATATTATCTCCATCCGCATCAATATCTATTAACGAGTCAGGAACAGAGGTGCCATGCCCAGGATCAGGCCAGCCATCACCATCTGTATCATTCCAGATTGTACTATCATCTGGAAAATCATCAAAAACATCTGGATACGAATCGTCATCCTTATCTGCAAGACTCGAAAAAATATTCCCATCTGAAATATAATTTATTCCAACAGTTAGCGGTATATCTTCTGATACAGTATAAGAAACTCGCAACCCGCTAATAGTTCCACCCCTAGATATATCCTTTAAATTTGCCAAGAATAGTTCACCACCAACAGGACCTATATTAAACCCTGTATTAATTCCTGCCCTTCGGACCGTTGGAAATTCCATCATATTTGAATAATTATTCATTAACCCACCATAACCAAAAGTCATACCCTCCATAGAACCATATTTGGTCCAAAATGGATCAGTTTTATTCCCATATCGGATATATAATATTTTATCTAATAACAGACTTGGATCATTTTCAATATCCCACTCATCATCTCGAACATTGCCCTCATTATCAACATATACCATTAAGTCAAGACCAATACCCACTTTACCAATATTGATTTCAGGCCTAAGTGAAATCTGATTGTATAACACGCCATCAAGAGTTGATGACCCTATTCCAAGACCCATTGCAAAAGGTTTTGGCGGTGGACCTGGATCTGGGACATCTGGTTTATCATTGCTGTTAGCTTCTTCTGGTTGTTTGTCATCTGCATCTGATTGATTATCAGGCTCATTAGTTTCTTCTAAATTATCGGTTCTTTCCTGAACCTCTTGATTTCTTTGTTCAATATTCTTTTCCTGCTTTTCTGTATCCAACTCTTCCTCTGGCTCTGGTTCTGGCTCTATTATTTCTTCTTCTATCTCCGGATCAGGAGGATATTCACTAGGTGATGCAGGTGCCTGAACCAAGTCACCTGTGCCATTACTTACTGCTTTTTGTCCGGTATTAACATTAACAGTTTCACCACTTATTATATTTAGCACCTCAAATGAACCTTCCTTACATATAAACTGATCAACACCTTTGGAGCTAACTATAGCTGCAAATTCTGTTCCTTTAACACTTGCAACAGATACAGGAGTCTGAATCCTAAAAGACTTTGTCCTACCCTCTTTGTTGATTTTATTAAGTACAGTACCCTCTTTTATATCAATAGTTCTAGAATTACGTGTATCCATAAAACTAAATTTTGTATTCTCTCGTATTTTCAAGATAGACCTATCATCTAGATAGATTACAGCGGCAAAACTACCTTCCCCTATTTTTATTTCATCACCATTTTTTATAGCTGACCCTGGCTTTGCTCTCTCTGAGAATGTACTCATACCAAGTCTTTTAAAATACACCCTCCCCTCTGCCTTTACTAGCCTCGCAATTACCTCGGCCTGTAGAGTCCCAACTAGAAATAAGAAAAGTAATATCGTTATAGATTTCTTTGACATAATTAGCGATGGCAAATAGTTAACTCAAAATTACTTTTTAAATTAACATCTGCCAATAGTACTGGTAATATATATTTCCCCTAAATTTGATTATGCTATTAGATTTCCTCGATTGAGATATCTATTTGGGTCTATAGTCTGCTTTAAGTTTTTTACCATTTCGACGGCCTCTTTTCCATAGCATTTTTTAAAATCATTTCGTTTCCTTTTACCTGTTCCATGTTCCGCAGAATATACACCCCCAAGTTCAGAAGATAAGTCTATTAGGTAATCATAAACCTTGTGGGCCTCCAATTCTTGGTTTTTATTTGGAATCAAATGAAAATGCAAATGACAATCACCAAGATGTCCAAATAATAAATACTCGATCTTAGATTTTTTAAGTCTATCATGGACTTTTTCAAGATAATATCGAAAATTGCTTTTCGGAACAATAGTATCTGAAATAATACTCACTCCGCCTAGTTCTTTTGTTTTTGTCAATGCATTATCTGGGATCGAGTGACGAGCTTCAAAAAATCTTTTCCAATTATTTGGATCATTTAAAACTATAATTCTATCCAAATCTATCCTAGGATTGAAAGATTCCAGCAGCTCTGTCCATTCATCAATCTTTAAATCCATTGACGAATTAAAGACTGGAATCTGTAAATAAACACCTACATCATTTTCGTTTGAAAAAAGAAAATCTTTGTTGTTCATATAATTTTGTGAATTATATCCAAAATATTCCATTGCTGTAACATTACTAAGATCATTTTTAAAGCAATCATTTAAAAAATCATGGAGTCTAATTGCCTCGGATTCATTTTCCAATGAGATAAACAATTCTAAATTCTCTTTGGGATATTCGGACAAACCTAGCTTGCATGAAGTAACCATACCTAATATTCCTTCGCTTCCCACAATCAGATCAATTAAATCAACCTCTCCATTTTCATCAGAATATAATCCACTAGCATTCTTTATTTTTGGCCTTTTATAAGTAGGAACAGGTAATTCAATAGCGCCATTGATATAATCAAGAGTAAATAGACCTTTCTTAGATACATATTCTCCTTTTTTAATATCTACCAAATCACCATTCGGGAGTAATAATTCAATTTCTCTTACCCAGTATCTTGTCGCTCCCTTTTCACCAGGAACGAATCCTGATGCGTTTGTTGAGATAGTTCCTCCAATGCAAGCGTCATTTCTGCTGGTAGGATCAGCAGGATAATAAAGTGTTTGATTAGAAAGTTCTAGTATTCTACTCCTGAAAGATTCCAGCGCTATACCAACCGGTGCCTGTGCCTGTTTATTAATTAAGTCTATCTTAATATCAGGCATTTTAAGTAGTATAGTTGAGAGAACGACTCCTCCATTTGGAGTTGCACTGCCTGTTAAATTGGTTTTTCCAGCAGATATAGTCAGTAAAATATTACAAGTATAACAAGTCTTGAGAATAATCGCACACTCTACACTATTCTTGGGTCTAACTAAAATATCTGCATATCCATCCATATTAGACCAGTCTTTAAAATAGGGTTTTACAACATCAATATCATCAGATGACTTAATATCAAATGAGAGAAAAAAATTATTTAATTGGTTAAAATCGTTCGACCAGTTTTTTGAAAAATCATAAATTGCCTCTTGATGATTCTCAATAATATTTTTTGATATAATATGTGATGTACTAATAGGAGTATCTCTTTTATTATCTTATCATTTGAACTATAGTATTATTTATTGAAATTTAAAAAAAGTCATATAAAAGGACTAAAGACTAAATTATGAAAAATTATTATGGAATTGGATGACAATAATCCCTAATCTTTTTTGGCACTGGTATTGTTCTCTCAGTTCGGTAGTTAAAGGCGACCATCTTAAAAAGTGCTGAGCATAATAAAATATCATTTTTCTTGTTAAAAACACCAGTTATTAAATCAAAACTTTTATTTCCAACTCTAGATATTCTGTGACCAATACACATACTGGTTGGATGTTTGGCTTGAACTAAATAGTGCACATCCATGCTTGCAAGTATGGTGCTTTGATCCATTTTTGTACTAATACCTCCAAAACCCAGAT
>CAZPIF010000090.1:0-5936 GCA_964586565.1 uncultured bacterium | reverse complement strand
CTGCACCTACATCAATTTCATCACCAACTGCAGGGTATTGTGAATCACCCCAGAAAAATATTTCGCCAAAAATAGTTTTCACCCATCTTTGCCACTTTAAAAAATGGTCTTTCTTGATAACAGAGTAGTAGGTAAAATGATCTACTGAATCAATCACCACAAAGTCTCTAGTATCTTCTGCACCATATTGCCCATAAGGAGATTCAACATTATAAGATGAATCATTTAAAAGAAAGACATAGGACCTCTCATTTATCTCTAATAGATGTAAAAGATCGTTAGTTGATGAAAAGTGTATTTTAGATATCTCTTTTCTTGCACCTATGTCATCCAAAGACATTGCGTCCAACATAGATGGGCCAGAAGAAGAATTGAGATTCCAGACTTCTGCTCCCCCCTCTCCAGCTGCAATGAAAACTATATCATTCTCAACATGCACATCTCTGGCATATCCACTTGTATTAATTATTTTTTCTGTTGTTATTGACCACAAATCCTCATTAATAGGTTCAATGCATGACCCAATAATTAGAATTGATCCTATTGTTAAAATTATATTTTTAATATCGATCATAAACTAGGTCCCACTCTATTTTTAGCCAGTATTGTAGTTGTTTAAAACTTTTGAGATCGTCCACCCAATCATAGTCTGAATTTGTAGAGCGCATTCTGTACCTAGATGATATAGCAACACTCATGCTCTCGCTTAGTCCTTTTTTGATCCAAACATCATACTTTGAGTCCAAGTGACTTCTACCAGCATGCAGGGGGTCATTAGGGTCCTCAGTATCATATTGCCTGTTTTCAATACGTGTTGAGAAACCAATCTCAGTAAGAAATGGTATTCCCTTATTAATCTTTATAGGTATATACCACTCTGTAGTTTGGTATGAACGATTGAAACTACTAGGGCGATCTGGAAGATGATGAGAATCACTTAATGCTCTTCCTCTATTAATCTGCAATCCAAGAGTTCCAAATTTTCTTATTTTATAATTGAATTTACCCTTGATATATTTAATATCAAGATCAAACTCTGTAAAAGGTTTAGCATAATATCGCTGGAGATATCCTCCACCGATATTTATCCATGATCGTTTTGATGTTTTATGTGTTAATTGAACACTCTGATTTCTATCAGTGAACAGGCAAGGCGATAGCTGCACTCTGCTAATATCTCTATCAATGTAATGCCTGAGGTAAAAGTTATCAAGATGCCTCACAGAATATTTCACATTTTTATATGCTCCCCATTTATATGCAACATCAAATCCTCCAGACCAGTATTTTTTTTCAGGAGTATGTACATAATCTGATAATGTATATGCGAAACTTGCTACTATAGTCTTTTCATTCAAAGTAAGGATAGATTTCTTAGCGGAAATATTCCATTTGGTTATAAAGCTATCAAAAGTTTTAGAGCCTCCCATTAACAATGGATCTAAGGCCGCCCTATCGAACTCATTCTTCGAAAAACGCATCACATTATTGTCATAGCCACTTGTCATAGAAATTGAATATTCCAATGGCGTACCAGCATCAAGAATTGTGCTGAATAATAGTATATATCCTATAATGTTCATTTAAATGTTTAATAAAGTATAAAACGTGTGAGAACAGATTTTTCCTTATCTAAAACTTCAAAATCATATCGGTGTTTTCCTTTCGGAACATTCAACTCGCACGACCTCCATTTCCCAGGAACCTTATCAGACCTGTCTTCTATTTGAGATGCAGAAGACCTTTCGGTGCTAAAATAATATGTTCCTATTATCTTTTTACCTTCCCTAACTCTGAGGCGATATGATTCTTCTTGTCCCATCTGTTCAGAAAACTCTAATCGAGTAATTATTCGTAATATTTTTTCTCCTTTAGCCTCTATCTGTAAGGGAATACCTGGGTTACATTCAAAATAATCGATTTTCTTGCCCTCAGTATTAAGTTTCACTGCACTCTTATGCACCATCGGCTTGAGAAACGTTTTATTTTTGCCAGTCGATTCAAAGTCTTTTGTAATAACACGCAATAAAACCGGATACTTATGCCCCTCAATCGGAAGAAGGCGTATCGTATGTGCTCCATCATCTAGATTTATAAAATAATTACCTGAGTATGTGTATTTATGTTTTGGATGTTGGACAGACTTTATTGCTCTTTGTACTTTATATCTGTGATTAACATTAATCGTATCGCGATCAACTAATATTTTATACTTGAAAGAATGACTTTTTTTCTTTCCTCTTAGTACAGGATATCTGCTAATAAATTCAATTCTGGATGGGCCCTTTATCGAATATTCTAGGCCATCATCTTTTAATGGAAAATATAGACGCCTTTTACCATTAATCATGAGCACCTCTTTCTCTTCACCATTTTTTGATGGCTTTATAAGCCTTGCCTCTAGCTGCAATGACAAGCTGGCGATAATAATAAATAATAATTTTCTATAGTAAACTATCTGGCTCATGCTTTATCAAATGCTCCCTTATTTTTCTTTTACTATGTAAACCAACAGCAAACACACTCCCTCCCACAATAAGAAGACAAAGCCCTGCTACAAAACGATTATATCGTACATCAGCATACAAAGGCCCTGAACCTATTTCTGGATGAGGAATTGGTGCAAATGGCATTTTAAACCTTTCAGTAAGTGGTCTGATGTTAAGAATATGTAATCCAGGAATATTCATATTCAAAAATTTTGAAAAAACACCTTCAATACCTCCTACACGATTTATATTCGCGATATCGCTTCGTCTAGCGATACCCGGAGGCATCAACTTTAAATTAAAACTTGTACCTAAACTCGCAACGCCGCCACCAACATTGATCACCGCTTTAAAAGATTGAAGAGGATTCACAATGGAGAACAATCTCATTCTCTCTTCTATATTATTTGCAAGTCTGTCCTTACGAACAAGAGGAAGACCATGCATATCTATATTATCCACAATAATTTTTCTTCCTTCTGGAGATAATAATCGACCCATATCATTTCTGCCGCCTATTGATGCAGCCATACTTCTTGATGGTATAAGATTATTATCGAAAAGAATAGATTCCATATCAAGCCAAGTAAAATCAACTTGATTCGCACCCCATTGAGAGGCTCCTAAACTAGCTATAGTCACAGGGATTATTCCTAGAGCTTTGCATGCAGTTAATACAGCAATATTTGCTCCTGGCATTGATCCAGTCATCAAAATGGCAACAGTATCACTTTTCTTAAGATCTAGTTCTACCATAAGATCTACAATAACAGCAGAAAAGTTTGGATCAAGGGTTGTCAATTTAGAATCAAGGTCACCCTCATCTGTTGTAATTAAACTATACGGACTTCCAACTAGTCCTGTTTCATTTGGATCATTCTCAATATCAACAAATGTACCTGTACCCATTCTATGTTTTTTTAATAAATCAGTAGATCTCTGCATCAACTTAGCTGCTTCTATTTTTTCATCGTAGGAACTTGACACATCGGTTGTTTTTACATTTATTGATACAATAAAACAAACAAGAGCAAGTGACGATAATATTAAAAGCGTTGATGTCTTCTGTATTGCTGGTATGAAAGGGTTTTTCTTATAGTTATTCAAAAATCACCCCGCCAAAAATAAGAATAACAGATAATTTCACCATGACGGCGGTTAATATCACTACAGATAAGGTTCTTACTATACCTTGTCTATCCATCCAATTTGCTATTAATCCTGGAATAATATTACCAATAACAGCCACAGATCCAATTTCAGGAGATAAGAAAATGAAATTTCTAGAGATATAGCCGAAGAAAAATCCAAGTATGAGCGCAAGTACTATCCTACGTTTACCATAAAGAAACATTACTTTTCCCATTCCCTGGATAATTAACCATACTATAATGGCAACAAAAAAAGTCACAAAAACTTGTAGAGGGTCATGGAGATGAAGTGCAATGTATCCCGGAACAATTATACCTCCAGCAGTAACTCCGAGTGTCTCTGATAATATGAGACTTAAGAAGATTCCTAGACCTATACTTATTTCAGCCATTGTGCCTGTATTTTGAAATCATTTCTAATATCTCTTGACCAGCACCTACTTGATTTCCAATAGCAAATACAAGTGTGTCATCTGGTATGCCCTCTAAAAAGGAAATTAATAGATCATGTTTCTCTCCCAGACCAATCACATTTGTTGCGGTTCTTGGAGAATGTTTTTTTAGCCTCTGTACAGTGGAATCTATTTTATCACCTCTTACAAAAAAATAATCAGGCTTTATCTCTTCAAGTGCTAATTCAATCATTTGCCGTGTCCTCAGTGGGCGATCATCTCTTGAATTAAAAAAAACACAGGTTCCACCCTCAGCAGGGTACCTATCAATAACAAATTTCCAAATTTGTAATGTAGAAACAGGATCATTTGCGGCCATCGCATTAACAAACTGTAGTCTCTTTCCTTTAATATCAAGATTCCATGCAATTAGAGCACCAAGGTCAGGCTTAACCTTATGCATACCTGATAATGCAACCTCACGGTCTACTCCAGCTTCCTTACAAACATCTAACGCAACAGCAACATTTGATGGGTGTTCCATGTAGCTAAAAGAATCTAGCTCATTTTGTGTAACAGTTGACTCATCAGAGAGAATAAATTCAGAGTCATTTGCTTTTGTTACTTTTTCTAAAAGATTAGTCTTTTTATCCTCACCAGTGATCATAACACCATCAATAGGTATAGTATTACAAAGAGACATTGCGACATCATCCTCTGTTGGTCCCATCTCATCCAAGTGATCGGGCCTAACATTAGTAATCACACCGATGTGCGATTGCACCATCTGGTGTTCAGCTATCCATTGGTATTGGGGTTGCACAGCCATACACTCCATCACAACAGCATCAGGCTTTTCTGTAGAAAAATAATCCATTAATCTCACCTGTTCACCTATTGATGGCAAACGTAATCTGTGTATTATCCTGTCTCGGCCCTCAGCATCAATAACCCTAGGGGCAGTTCCAGTTGTTTTAGCAAATGTTCTGATACCTCCCTCTCTTAATCCTGCGGCAACCAAACGAGTAACACTAGATTTTCCTCTTGTCCCATTTACATGTATTCTCAGAGGTATGGAATCCAGAGAACGCTGATGATATTTATACTCAATTATGCCCGCAAGACATAGAGCAACTGTAAGAGTGGCTAGTATAATTACGGGTATTACTAACATTACATTTGAATAATAAAATTACCCTATAAGCCATAACCCATGATCATCGAGATCAATGCAATAAGATCCATTACATTGACCATACCATCACCATTGATATCACCAAAATAAGGATTAACCTGCCCCTCATGACCTAAATTGTAATCAACCATAAGCATTAGATCATAGACATCAACTATCTGGTCATAGTTTAAGTCACCTTCCATTCTTAGATCACTACCACGAGTAGTAATTAAAATAGATCTCTCATCAGCTAATTGCATAGCGGCAGGGTGGTAAGTATTATTAAATGTATATTGCAGACCCTTTGTCATGGTATGGTCCTCAATTCCAACAGTACAATAGTCTCCATGAATCTGGTCCCAATCATATGAACCATAAGATGTATTATTAAATTCTTTATACTGAATTAATATTTCGCCATCTCCTGTAGGTGTAGCATAATAACTAGGGTCTAACAAGACCGCCTGAAACGTTTCATCGGATCCATTCTGGTATGTTTCCACATCAGACCATTCAATATAAAATTTCTTTTCCATCTGGTCATACCAAGTATATACTCTTCCACCTCCAGTTAAAGTTAGATCATCCCAAAAAACAGCTACCATTTTTGACGGTCCGCCAACACCCGGAAGCTGATAATTCCTAAATGATTCCAGTTCTGTTTTACCCATAGCTATCCATCCATTTGAAGAGATACTAATTTGGGTATATTCAATTCCATAGAATT
>CAZPIF010000089.1:0-5963 GCA_964586565.1 uncultured bacterium | reverse complement strand
ATTGGTATCTGAAAAACACTATTACAAAAATTTATTAACAAATATTCAGGTATTATCAATAAATGGAATAATTACAAATACAGTTAAAATTTTGGCAAAAAGGCAACGACCTGATTCATATTATAAAACAAGAATTTATAAGAACGACCAATTCAGGTCCTTTTTTAGCGGGCATACAAGCACAGCATTCGCAATAGGAACATCATCTGCTATAATGCTATCAGATTCTTATCCAAAAAGAAAAAATATAATTTGGGCTACTACATACACCCTTGCTCTTGCAACTGGATATTTTAGGATAGCAGCGGATAAACATTATTTAACAGATATTATTACTGGTGGAATTGTTGGAATAATTGTAGGTAACCTTGTACAAAAAAGTAAACAGGATAGTAATTTGACAATAATGCCTCTTAGAGAGGGAAATACGAGATTAGTAAATATAGCTATTAAAATATACTAATAGTTATTATAAAAATTTCGATTCTCATAGTCTGTAGATCTATGGGAAATATCTTTTTAAAAAATTATCTAATAAGTGCCTGCAACCAGAGACCATGATTGTCCTGAAAAGGGTTTCCCAGTGGCTGCCAACCATCTTTCATTAATTTATTAACCTCATCAATTAAGGCTAAATCGCGTGAAGTAAATAAACCATCACATTTAACAATTATATATTCTGTTTTCAAGTAATCCTCCATCTATCAATTCTCATAATGATAATAAAATATAAGAAACAAAGCAAAAACTACAATATCCTAAAAACCAATCTTAATATCTTATATATAAAATAGACATTTTTGTATGATTATTATTAAATATATATAAATTAACTTGTGGAAAAAACCAAACTTCGTAAAAACACAATAATTAAAACACCAAAAATTGATAAAAGTGTTTTCATCGCTGAAGGATCACAAATCATTGGTGATGTTATTTTAAAACCATACTCATCTATCTGGTACAACACAGTGCTTAGAGGAGATATTAATAAAATATCCATAGGCGAAAGAACAAATGTACAAGATAATTCCGTTATACATATAGAAAATGACAGAGGAGTATTTGTAGGTGATGATGTGACTATCGGTCATAATGTTGTCCTCCATGGATGTACAATTGGCGATGGAGTTCTTATAGGTATGGGAGCAATAATAATGAATGGGGCTCAAATTGGAAATGGATCAGTAATTGGTGCAGGAGCTCTAATAAAACAGAATATGATTATTCCAAAAAACAGTTTAGTTGTTGGAATCCCAGCTAAAGTAACAAAAGATGTTTCAAACGATAGTTATCTAGAAAATATTAAATGGGCTAAAAAGTATGTAGCACTGGCTAAAATACATAAAGATCATTTTAGCAATCCATAATTCATACTACAAAATTTTTCCATTTTTTCATATAATCTATAAATGTCTTATTTAGGTCTGCATTTTTTAAATGCTCAACCGTAAATGGACCCCTCGATGGATTATAGTTTCTATCTGATAAATTTATCGCCCAGTCTGGATATGCAATTGCCGCCCTTGCTACACCAATAAAAGAAGCACCCTGCTTTATTGTATTTGTAGCATCAGATCTTGACCAAATATTTCCTGTGCTAATAATATCTGGTAAATTAGATATCGTTCTAGTAAACCACTGTGTAAGAGTTTTGGAATCCTCATTATACTCAATAGAATTCGAATAAATATCCCAACAAGACAAATGTAAAAAGTCAATACTCTCCTCGGAAAGAACGCCAGCCAAATATAGACTGTCTTGCAACCTAATACCTATCTCTTCAATCTCAGGAGATATCCTAATGCCAACAATAAAATTATCCGGTACATTTTCTTTTATTGCACGATAAATTTCAATTAAAAACTTAGATCTATTTTTAATATCACCACCCCATTCATCCCTTCTAGTATTAGTTTTTGATCCTAAAAACTGAGATATGAGATAACCATGAGCTCCATGGATTTCAATACCATCAAATCCCGCTTTAACACATCTTACAGCAGCAGATTTAAAATTATTAATTATCTTTTTAATATCATCTTTGGATGCTCTACGAGCAAATCCATCAAAAGAGTAACTAGTTTTTATTTTGCTTGCTGATAGAGGTTTTACCCCAGTTAGATTTTGTGGAGAACGCATTCCTCCATGAAATAATTGTGCAAAAATAATACTTTTATTGTCATGAATTAATTTTGTTAACTCTCTTAATTTATTTAGATGATTATCATCAAATAATCCTAGTTCTCCCTCCCATCCTTGAGCGTCCTTAGATACATGTGCAGCCGCAGTAGTAATGATTCCAAATCCACCAATAGCTCTTCTTACAAGCCATTTAATTTCATCATCAGATAATGTACCATCTTTGTTGCTCTGTTTATTAGTCATTGCTGCAAGAACAATACGATTTTTTACACTAACATTTGACCTTTTTAATATACAAGGTTTATTGAGGTCGACTATAGACAAGTGGTCAACGTGAAAATGTGATTAACTTATTATATTAAAAGATTTAGACACTTCAAATTTTTTCAATGTCTATACATTGTTTTGACCATCGATTTATTTTCACACGCTTATGAACAAAATAATCTATAGTACACCTAGCTTTCGCCTCAACCTTTTCTGTCTGAAATTGCCTTGAATCCGCTTCCATTATAAGTATAAATGTATCAAATGGCCTAGATGCATATTGACTTATACTAGCCATCGCGCCAAAAGCATATTCCATTTGCCCCTCGTATCTATTTCGGTTTACTGCAATATTTAGATGAAGAATTTTTTTTCCATTATCACCATAAATCCTCGTTCTGGTTATTTCTGGAGAATTATGATCTCTAGCAAAATATTTAGGTATCATCATCGCTACCTGTCTATCAGTAAATTTTGGCCGAGCTTGGAGCATACTTTCAAAAGAAATGGTAAAAATAACCAATAGCAAAATTAATAATTTATTTTTCATTTTATATTTGAACCTCTAATAGTATTTACTTTAAATATTGTAGTTAAATAAGTAGTAATATTTTGTATATTGTCATTCCATAGTATGTCTATAAAACCTTATTCATTTTTTTCTATATCTTCACAATCATCATGAACATCAGATTTTATAGGTTTTAAATGAATATGTTCGTTTGGTATATAAAAACTCACCAAAATTTCTATAGAAATAAATATAAAAGCGATAGTTGCTGTAACATAAGCTTTTTCTGCTAGAGCTGCAGATACTTCAATAAAGTGACTAATCCCATGTAGTCTCAGACCCCATCTTAGAATAGATAGGAAATTCTTTTTAAACATTATTCTGCATAAATAAAATTAATATTTTCCACAATTTCCGTATTCAAACTACCACTTACAGGGCACAGTCTAGCTGCCCTTTCAAGTTTACCTCTACTTTCATTATTTAGCCTAGTACCATTAAGATATATTTTTATAATTATTTCACCAATTCTGCGTGGATTTGAAGACATCAATTTATCTACTTCAGCGTAGGCATCATTAATATCTAGGTTATGCCTGTCAGCAACTATCCCCATTATAGTCATTGCACACGAGGCTAATGATGTGGCGACTAGATCAGTTGGAGAAAAGGCCTCACCCTTTCCATTGTTATCTATAGGTGCATCAGTTAAAATAATATTACCAGATTTTAAATGAGTTGCTTTTGTTCTAAGATTTCCAAGGTATTCTACTTTTGATATCATATAAGGCCTGTAATTTGAAAATCAATTTACCAAAAAATGATTATGTAAAATATATTCTAATTTGAAAATATTGGGAGTTTTCCATTGCAAAATTCATTATCTGGATTTACCAAACAATCTATAATTGAAGTATTAGCCATACGGTCTTTAATTCCAATATATTTAATATTATAAGAGTGAGATATTATTATACTCTTGGCATTTTCTATACTTTTAGCATGTTTTATTGAATTACTGGGAATATTTGAATTATGAGAAAAATAATAGTTTATTGTAAGCTGTCCAAAGACATGGAAACTTTCTAAAACATGATTACTTATTTTTTCTTCTGAAACAAAATCATATATATAGTATGAGCTCAAAAAATCTCCTTGTTCATTTTTATAAAATCCTCCATTAATAATTCCAGTGTTTCCGCCACAACCACTTATAATTAAATAAAATATGAAAAATATTATACAAATAATTTTTCTAGTATTGTGTTTTAATCTAGGTTCAAACATTCCTAGCGTTATTAATGATTGTATAATTAATTATTTCCACTTTTAGCCTTTAAGTAGTATTCAAATCCAAAAGAAATGCCAATTCTAATAGGTGTTAAAATGATAAAAAAACTAATAAAATTAATGATAGTAAAATGATGTAATATGGATTGAAGTTAAAATAGTATAAAAGAATAACAGGGAAAATAAATAAGGCTCTATCAATTATTAATAAAAAAAACCAATTATCACCATTCTGTTTTAAAAATTGAATATCACAGTAATTACATCTCTCATGTAATTTTGACCGTCTTGAAAATAATGAACCCTTTTTACATTTTGGGCAAAATCCATAAATTGATGATTTCAATATTGAATAAAGCAAAATTAATCTCCATAGAGAGCGTTAAAGCCGCCAGTTAGAAAAGTATCAAACCATCCATCATAATAAAGATGTAGGAAAAGTGAAAAAGTGAAAATAAAGAAAAAGATAAATAGTGAAATAATAAAATTTTTACCCTTCATTATTTATTAGAGACTTTTCAATTTTTTTAAAACTATAATTATATTTTCTCCAGATCCATATTGTATAGATTCTTAAAAATATGCTAATTATCAAAATATATATTATTATTGGCATAAGATCAG
This sequence comes from uncultured bacterium, assembly GCA_964586565.1. GTDB lineage: Bacteria > Fidelibacterota > Marinisomatia > Marinisomatales > UBA1611 > NZWG01. Next base: position 1,126 of record CAZPIF010000089.1, on the reverse strand, counting down.
TAAGAAATATTGCAAAAGTATGTTGGTAAAATATGCACAGAGCTATTCCTAAGGCTATTCCAAAAATCATTGTTGTAAAATGAGAAATTTTTACTAATATTTTAAAGGACATTAAAAATATTTAGATATACATAAAGAACATTGAAAAATAAAATTTGATATATTATAAAATTTTTGATTCTATCCAAACAAACTAGATTATTAATACACTTACCAGAAATTAGCCTGATTGAGTCTTTCCCTTAAGAGTGAATCAATCCTAAATACTCGCCCATTTTCTTTATGTATACTTACTCCTTTAGAATGATATTGATTAATATGATAAATAAATTCTGTTAAATTAATCTCAACATTCTCTCCAGAATTATCTTTTATTTTAATCGTATTTCCAAAACTTACTTGAGGTTGTTTGTCTTCTACTATAGTAGGCGGAGAAAATTGATAAATCATATTGATATATTTATTTTCGTAAACACCACAATCTATTTTTTCATATGGTTCTCTGCAAAGCTCTTCCTCCATTAGTGATGAATTAAAAATCTGCTTTCTTGTCCAATAAGACAACAAATTTCCTTTGTAAACCTCATACAGACCATCTATTTCATATGGAATTGCATCCAAATCATAATCACTAAATATATCATCATAGTAATACCAGGTATCATGTTTTTTTCCATTCAAATAAGAACCTCTGAGATATAATTCACTTTTATGAGAACCTAATTGTATACTTTCTATATTATATATATCTGACTTAAAGACCAATACATGGCCATTTTTAATACCATTATTATAATCAATACTAGTAATAATTTGACGATCTAGACCTAATCTCGACTGATATTTCCAATCCATTTCTGGTTCTACCCAAGTCCAATTACCTTCTTTTTTGTTATTAACATAAATGCCATTAACACCAATTACCTCTGCGTCTAAATTATAAGATTGTGAGTAATAACCATTCTTCATCCCATTTGTGATTGTGCACTCAACTATCTTATCCAGGATACCGTGCTTTGAATAAACTGTTAATCTGCCAGTAAATAAGGAATCTGTTTTTTCACTATACCATAGTCTATTTTTAACATATATATTCTCAGGGTGAAAGGAAAAATCTTCTTTACTG
>CAZPIF010000088.1:0-6107 GCA_964586565.1 uncultured bacterium | reverse complement strand
CATTCTCGAGCGCAAATAAGGATACATTAGGCGCACAAATATTTGATGCTTTAGAAAAAATGGATGATGCAATTCTAATTAATGAGAATAGAACGGGATTAATTGAGGTTACCGTATTAATGGAAGAACCAGAATTAGCCTCCAAAATAGCGAATTATATTGCTCAGTTCATAAAAGATTTCATTGCAGCAGAGGAGCGAAAAGAAGCAACCAGGAACAAGAATTTTATATATGAACAATTACTGAAATCAAAAGCTGATTTAGAAAAATCTGAAGATGAATTAACTAGTTTTCGTGAAAAAAATCCCTTAACACGAATACCTAGTTTAGAAGAATATCGTGGTAGGCTTGAACGAAACATTCAATCTAATCTTCAAGTTTATATCACTCTCAGGCAGCAATATGAAATTGCTAAAATTGATGAAGCGAAAGACCACTTGCTAGTTACTATATTAGATGAAGCAGAACCAGCTATATATAAATCAAAACCAAAAAGAACACTGATTACAATTTTAGGCATAATTACAGGACTATTTTTTAGTTTTTTTACAGCATTTTTTATTTCTGTATATAGCCTAAATAAGAAAACTTAAAAAAACAGTAAGATTTTTCTATCAAACAAACAATGATACTATCATGAATGATTTTAATAAAATTGTTTTAAAAAATAATCTCAGATTTCATCATAAACCAAATTTGATTAATAATATAAGAAAAATAGTAAGACTAAGAAATTGTGCATCACTTGGGTCCAATATAATCATAGATCAAAATGTTAAAATATTAAGATACCCTAAAAATGTTGTATTAGGAAATAATGTAATTTTAAAAGAGGGTGTTCGAATTTGCCCAACCAATAACAATGCCAGTATAAAAATTGGTAACAACACTTCATTGGGCTATCATACAATGATTTTTTCAAGTAAAAAAATAACAATTGGTAATGATTGTATGATTGCACCTTTTACTTATTTAGTTGATTCTAATCATCTAACTAAAAAAGAAAAACCGATGAATACACAAGCCATGGAAGCTAATGATATTTTTATTGACGATGACGTATGGATAGGTACTGGTGTAAAAATCCTTTCAGGTGTAAAAATTGAAAAAGGAGCTGTAATAGCTGCAGGTTCAATTGTTAACTCTGATGTTCCAAAATATTCCATTTTTGCTGGTGCACCTGCAAAAAAAATAGGTGTTAGAGAATGAAGGTAGGGATGATATTACTATGTCGATATGACTCAAAAAGACTTCCAGGTAAAATCTTAAAAAAAATTAAAGGAAAAAGAATTATTGAATATATCATTGATAGACTAAATAGTGTTGGCAATGGTTATCCCATTTATGTAGCTACCTCAAACGAAAAAAGTGATGACCCAATCATTAATTTTTGTAAAAATAAATCTATTCCTTTTTTCCGAGGAAGCAAATCAAATGTTGCATCTAGATTTCTTGAATGTTCACTAAAAATGAATATTGATTATGCAATTCGCATTAATGGAGATAATCTATTTACAGATTCAAACATAATTCTTGATATGATTAAATTAACAAAAACCGAAAAATGGTCGTTTTTAAGTAATATATATGACAGGACTTTTCCTATGGGAGTCAGCGTAGAGATAGTTAATGTAGAATTACTCAAAAATAAAATATCTTTGTTTAATCAATATGAAAGAGAGCATGTCATGCCATATTTTTATAAAAACTTAGATGAATCTCAAGTTTATAAATATAAAAATGAAAATTATTCAGATGACTTTAAAATAAAATTAGCAATAGATGATAAAAATGATTTTGAATTTGCATCTAAAATAATTGATTCTATGGATTATTCACCGCAATCATATAGCATAAATGAAATTGTAGAACTAATTGCAAATAATAGTATTACTGCATGAACAAGTATTTTAAAGGTAAACATGGTCCTCTTTTAATCGCAGAAATAGGCGGTAATCATGAAGGAAGTTTTGAATATGCTCGTGAATTAACTATCCAAGCAATTGATTCAAATGTAGATGTTATCAAATTTCAAATATATTCTGGATCAAAATTAGTTAATGAAAAAATTTCTCCAGAAAGAAATTTACATTTTAAAAAATTTGAATGGAGTCAAGAAAACCACATAGAACTGGCAGAACTATGTATAAAAAATAAAATTGGCTATTCAGCATCAATATGGGATGAATCTGTACTTGATTGGATAGATCCTTATCTGAATTTTTATAAAATAGGTTCAGGTGACCTTACTGCTTACCCCCTTTTGAAAAAAATTGCAGTAAAAGGAAAACCAATTATTCTTTCTACAGGCTTATCCAGTCTTGATGAAGTTGTTGAAACTGTAAATTATATTAAATCAATTAATTCTTTTTATGAAAAACCAAATAATCTTGCAATTTTGCAATGTACGTCCCTTTATCCGAATGAAAATTCTGATACCAACTTAAATGTTATTAAAACTTTTAATTCCACTTTCAAAAATCCTATTGGTTATTCTGACCATACTAAAGGTGCAGCAGCATTGCGTATTGCATATAGCTTGGGTGCAAAAATTTTAGAGTTCCATTTTACAGATACAATCGAAAATAAAACATTCAGAGATCATTTCGTATCTCTGAACTCATCGCAAGTCAAAGATCTAATTTTAGATATAGAAGAAATTCAGGAATTACTTGGAACAGATAGTAAAGCACCATGCCAAAAGGAAATAGACACAGGTCATTTATTTTCTTTTCGTAGAGCTGTTTATCCGATAAAAGATCTAGAAGCAGGAACTATAATAACTGAAAAAGACATAACTATACTTCGACCAAACCATGGAATTGATGCTCGGGATTTTTATAAAGTTATAGGTAAACATTTGAATAAGGATGTGAAAGCATTAACCCCCTTGGATTGGTCTATTTTATCATGATGAATAAAGATTTTAAATGTCATATTTGTTCAGAAAATTTGTTAAAGCTTATAAAAAAGATTGATAAAAAACCATCTGTAGAAGTTGATTATCAAATTCCTACAAAAAATTATTTAAGACATATATACAAATGTAAGAAATGTGAAGTTTACTTTAATAAACATAATTTGCTAAATAAAGACTTCTATAGTGGGAAGTATAATGAATCAATTGATGGTGGAAAATTACAAGCTAGATTTGAAAAAATAATTAGTTTAAGTCCTGAAAATTCAGATAACAAAAATCGAGTTTTTAGAATAGATAATTTTTACAAAAAACAATCTAGAAATAGTAAAAAAGTTTTAGACATAGGTAGCGGTACTTGCGTATTCTTATATGAAATGAAAAAGTTGGGGTACAAAACTTATTGTATTGACCCAGATCCAGTAGCTATAGAACATGCGAGGAATACTATAAAAGTTGATGGAGCCTATTGTGGAAATATATTTGAAAACACAAATTATGATAGTTTTGGTTTAATTACATTTAATAAAGTTCTGGAACATTTGTTAAATCCCATAGATTATTTAGAAAAATCAAAGGATTATCTTAATAAAGATGGCATTTTATATATTGAATTACCTGAGGGAGATAAAATTGTAGAACAAGAACTGATCGAAAAACGTGCTGAATTTGCTATTGAGCACTATTATGTATTTAACCAAACATCAATGAATTATCTTTTAACTAATTCTGGTTTCAAAATAATAGATAGTGATATTATTACTGATCCAAGCGGCAAATACACTATTTACGCATTTGCTAAAAAAATATAAATTAAAGAATTGAAGATAACGGTATATATCACAAACTATAATTACGGTAGATTTATAGAACAAGCAATTGATTCTGTTTTAAATCAAACCGAACAAGATTTTGAAATTATTATTATTGATGATGGATCAATAGACAACTCAAGGGCTATTATTGATTCCTATCGTAATAATCCAAAAATAAAAATTGTTCTTCAGCAAAATAAAGGTTTAACAACATCAAATAACGTAGCATTAAAATTATCTCAAGGTAAATATATTATGAGACTTGATGCAGATGATTATTTAGTCCAAAATGCATTAAGCAAGCTTTCTTCAATATTGGATAAAAAACCTAATTTAGGAATGGTATTTGGAGATTATTATTTAGTAGATGAAAAAAATCATATTCTTGAACATTTTCAAAGACATGATTTTAACAATGATGTTGAATTATATGATCAACCTGCACATGGTGCCTGCACAATGTTTAGAACCGAATGCTTAAAACAACTAGGTGGTTATGATGAATCTATTTCTAGACAAGATGGTTATGAATTATGGTTGAGGTTTATAGAAAAATATGAGATCAGTAATATAAGCGAACCAATGTTTTATTACAGACAGCACGGAAAAAATTTGACATCAAAAGAGGAAGATCTATTAGATACTAGAACTGAGATATTACATAAACATGCTCTAATAAAAAGCGAATCTCGACTTAAAGGGGTAGCCATTCTACCTATAAGAGGTACAACTCTAGATAGCCGTAGCCTACCGTTTGCAAAAGTTGGTAATAAAACTTTGATTGATAGTACAATTGATTTCCTACTTGATTTCTCACCAATCGATAAGTTGATACTAACTTGTCCTGAAAAAAATGTAATTGATTATGCTAATAAGAAATGGGGAGATAAAATCTCAATTATCCATAGATCGGAGGAACTTTCATATATTAATTCTCCTTTGGAACCAGTTATCAAACATGCACTAGAAAGTGTATCCAATCTTGATTTAAATTATGATTTTTTTATGCTTAGTAGTATTGAGTCTCCTTTTAAAAAAGCTAAAATAATGGAATCCGGTATTAATATAATGAAAATATTTAATGTCGATACTGTTGTGGGTGTAAGGCCTGAGCGTGACTTATTACTAAATCATAATGGAAAAGGAATGCAATTCTTAAGTAAACAAGGCCAATTTAGGCTGGAAAGAAATGAATTGTTCAAAATGGTACCTGGTTACTTAGTGCGTGACTTCAAATCATTTAATAAATCAGGAAAATTATTTGGCAATACCATAGGGCATGTTATGTTTGATCATTTATCTGCATTTAGAATAAATAATGATCTCGAATGTGAAATAGCTGATTTTTTATTAAAAAATTCTAAATGAGTTATACCTCCATTTTAAAGAAATGGATTAAAAATATAGGAAAAAATCGTTTATTTTTCTTTATTTCACATTTATTATACAATCTTTTTCTTTTTATCATATCTATTATTGCTGCAAAAATTTCTGGCCCAAAAGAATGGGGTATAATAACACTCATCCTATTATTATCAACTTATTCAAGTTTATTTACACTTGGTATAAATAATGGTTTAGGCATAAAACTCCCTCTTGTTTTAGGACAAAAGAAATATTTAAATGCATTAGAAATTCAATCGATTGGATTTACAACATTATTTTTAACATTATTACCTATTGGATTTGCTCAATTTATTTTTACCTATTTTTGGAATAAACCAATTAGTATTTGGTTAATATTATTCAGTTACACATTTAGTTTTCAGATATTAACATATCTAAAAGTCCAACTCAGATCATATGAATATTTTGGACTTTTTTCAGTAGCCTATATTTTCCAGACATTAAGCATATCAATTGGTATCTTAGGCTTAATAAAAGGGTATCATTATTTAATTATTACTAGCATAGGAAATTTAATAGCCTCTCTTTTCATATGGATAAAATTGCCGGAAAAACCATCAATAAAATTCAACCTGAAATCTACAATTGTCCTTATAAAAATTGGCTTCCCTATTATGATGGCAGGAATTGTAGGTGAGCTATTATTAAGTGTTGACAGAATTTTAATTTCCATTGTTTTTGATGATATTCAATTAGGGTACTATGGTTTTAGTGCAAACTTATTCAAAGGAATAAGAGTGATAGGTATCGCAATCAGCATGTTGATACTTCCATTAATTGTTAAATCATATGCTATAAAAGAATATAGCAATATGCTAAAATATGCTAAAATACAACAATGGTACTCATTCATATTAATGGTATCTGCATCATTAATTATTGGGATATTGTCTTATCATCTTATCCCTGATTTTTTTCCTGAATATAAAAATTCCATTTTTTCAAATTTTATCCTAATGGGTGTTGCA
>CAZPIF010000087.1:0-6161 GCA_964586565.1 uncultured bacterium | reverse complement strand
TCAGCCCTTTTCCAATCATCAATAGTCGTGATTTTGAAATTGTTTTCATTGCCTCGTACAATCGAAATTTTGTACCCCATATTTTCCATTATAGATGATTCATCAGTTATAAATGAAACATTCATATTATGATTTTTATAAGCATATAATAGTTTACTCTTATTAAAAGCTTGTGGAGTTTGAGCTAGCCATACAAAATTACGATCAATGGTCTTTTCAATAATATTATTTCTGGAATATTTTATCGTGTCAACGGCAGGAATAGCAGTTATAGCACCATCTGATAATTCGCAAGCATATACCACTTCAGTTAAAATTTTTTTGGTAAGAAATGGTCGCGCTGCATCATGGATAATAATCCAATCAGCCTGACTACTCGATGCGTCTACACCATTTTTAACAGAATCTTCTCTTTTTACCCCCCCCGTTACTACTTTTATTTCTACGCCAAATTTATTAGAAATATCATTATATATTCGTTCTTTACTATCAACGGGGACCACCAGAATAACTTCATTAACTATTTTGGAAGTTAGAAACACATTGAGAGAGTATTCATACAATGGTTTTCCACAAAGCCTTTTAAATTGTTTTGCCTCACCAAATCTTTGGCCTACACCCCCTGCAGTGATAATAGCCGAAATAAACAAAATATATTAAACTATTATCATTGCATCACCATAGCTTAAAAAACGATATTTTTTTCGCTTTGCCTCTAAATATGCTTTTTTTATAAGCTTTCTACCGGCGAATGCACTAACCATCATCAAGAGAGTTGATTGTGGTGTGTGAAAATTGGTTATCATTTTATCAACCATTTTATATTCATAGGGTGGGTAAATAAATTTATCAGTCCATCCTCTTTTTGGGGTTACCTGAAAACCAGATATTGCAATAGTTTCTAGAGCCCTGACTGTCGAAGTCCCAACTGCAATTATATTTTTATGTCTCTTCCTTGCTTGATTTATTGCCATCGAAGTAGCCGGAGAAACTTCAAAATATTCTGAATCCATCTGATGACGATTCAAATCCTCAACTTGAACAGGTCTAAATGTTCCTAGGCCTATGTGAAGAGTAACTGTCTCTACTTTTATTCCCTTATTTTCAATTTTTTTTATTAAACCATCAGTGAAATGCAAACCGGCAGTGGGGGCAGCCACAGCACCTCGTTGCGAAGCATATACCGTTTGATATCTCTTTTTATCATTTTTATCAGCATCTCTATTAATATATGGAGGAAGGGGAGGAGTCCCAATCCGGTCAATCATTGTGTCAAAATTATCTCCATCATACTCAAAACGGACTACTCGCCCACCTGAAACGGTATTATCAATAACATCACAAATGAGTTTAGGCGTGAAAACCAACTTGTTCCCTATTCTGACTTTTCTTGCCGGCCTTACCATAACTTCCCATAAATCAGTTGATAGCTCTCTTAATAAAAACACTTCAACCTTAGCCTCTGTTCTGTCTTTAGTCGCGAATAAACGAGCGGGGAATACTTTTGTATTATTTAGTATAAGTAGATCATTTTTTCTCATATGATCAACTATGTTATAGAATTTTTTATGTTCAATTTCTCCAGAATCTTTATGCACTACCATTAACTTTGAATAATCTCTTCTAGTCTCTGGAAATTGAGCAATATTATTTTTTGGAAGCTGATAATTGAAGTCCCCTAGTTTATATTTCTTTTTTTTATCTATCATTAAAATAACCCCTGTTGATTTTTAAGTTTTTTTCCCTAACAATTTATATGCCTTATCTTGGACAACCCTTCCTCTTGTAGTCCTCATAATTAAACCCTGCTTTATTAAATATGGTTCATATACATCTTCGATTGTACTATTGTCCTCGCTAACCGCAACGGACAACGATTTCAAACCTACGGGTCCACCCGAAAACTGATCAATTATAGTGGTAAGTATTTTTCTATCCATATCATCTAAGCCCTCTCTGTCTATTCCTATTTTTTGTAAAGCATGTTTTGCTACCTCTATATCTATTCTTCCCGAACCTCCAACCTCAGCAAAATCTCTTGTTCGTCTTAATATACGATTAGCCAATCTTGGTGTGCCCCTGCTCCTTCTGGCTAACTCCATAGCTCCATCATCAGTAATCTCTATATTCAAAATAGCAGCTGATCTATTTATAATATGAAACAATTCTTTTGCCTCATAATAATCAACTCGCAGAACTACTCCAAATCGATCTCTCAAAGGAGAAGTTAAATTCCCTAGTCTCGTAGTTGCTCCAATTAATGTAAATGGCTCTACACTTAATTGAACACTACGTGCGCTTGGCCCTTTATCAATCATAATATCGATCGTAAAGTCCTCCATCGCAGAATAAAGATACTCCTCTACATTACTATTAAGGCGATGAATTTCATCAATGAAAAAAACATCCCTGTGCCCTAGATTTGTAATCATCCCTGCAAGGTCGCCTGCTCTTTCTACCACTGGGCCAGAGGCCTGTTTAATATTAGAGGATAATTCTTTAGATACAATATTAGCAAGCGTTGTTTTACCTAGTCCGGGAGGACCAAAGAGTAAAACATGATCTAATGAATCACCTCTTTTATTAGAAGCCTCTATGTATAATTTCAAATTTTCAACTAAACTATCTTGACCAACAAAATCATCAAATTTTGACGGACGAAGGGTGGTGTCAGCTATAATATCTTCTTCGAATTGGGTTGAATCTGTTATATGGATTTCAGTCATTTGATAAACCGCATGTAAATCATATTATATATAGGCTGAAAGATACAATCTGAATTAGCCGAGGTAAAGATTGTAAGAAAAATTTTATATATCTTATCTTTAATCAAATAATTATGCTATTTTTTAAAAGTTCTACTCTTTTGCTTTTTTCTTGTGCGAATTTTTTTATCCCATTGTACACACTTTTAGGATCAAGCTTTGATTCTTTAATAATTTGATCAACACTACCACCAGTTCTCCATTTATTATCATGATCGGGGGATAAGGAATATTCTTCAACAATATTATTGGCAATCCAATTTTTCATTAATTTTATTGAAGTGTTTGTAATTATCATTGAGTTGCTCCACTCATGCTCTTTTATAATTGATTCACGGTATTTTTTTGACTGCATTTGAAACAGCATCCAGCTTATAGCGGCAACTATTTTTACATTTGGGCCATTATCATTTAAAGACTCAATAATTTTTAAAGTTGAATCTGTAGAACTTGTACCCCTAACAATAACTAATCCTTCTTTTTCTTTTTTATGATTATAATCTCGAATGATATATGCCCCCTTGGAGGAATCAATATGCGAAGCCATATTTAATTTTTTTCGATCGGGTATTTTGATCGGCGGCCTTGTTAGGTGGATTGCAATTAAGGGTACATCAGTACTCATAGCAGCTGATAGAGCTGGAGCCACCTCATTATATTCCCATGGGTGCAAATTAATTATATGTCCCTCTGGAAAAAGTTGCGTTACTCCGGTTGAAAAAATACCAAAATGAGTTCTACTATCTTCAGCTGTCTCTGGACCAGAGTGCCCAACTACCCAAATAAATTTCCCAACTTTTAAATCAGAATCTTGTGCTAATTGGCTAAATAGTCGCAAAGGGCCATATTTAAGATAACTAAAGGAACCATAGGTACTAGCTGCTCCAAAGAAACCATTGAATTCTCTATATGGGTTTTGTGAAAAATTTACAGTTGCAGCTCCGGCCATCATTCCAGCATTTGTAAACTCTGTAATACCTTGAGGAAAAAGAGGACTTTCTTGGTTATCCTTTTTATTGTAAAGACCTTTGTCGCTAACACCTCCATAACCCTTAGAAAATCCTGAAATATTTGTTGAATCAGCTAAGTCTGCGCTCATCGCTAGAACCAATGGGCGTTTATACTTGTTTAAGAATGAAGAATTTAAATAGCTTGCAAATTTTGAAAAACCTTCACGATTAGGCCGCGTTTCTCCAGGACTAGCAAATATATCATTGGGTAAATTTTTCAAATCAAAAAAGTTTTTATCAATAGCAGCTCGGTCTTTAGACAATTTACAAGTTTCTATACTTTGAGGAACAGAGTCACCTAGTTCAATTAGTCTACTTGAAAGATAGTCAACATAGTCTTTGTTTTTTCCCATTATGCTAAAAACATTTTCAAATAATGCCGTAGCTTGGTCGACTTGCCCTTCCCAACTGGGCTTAGCTTCATCTCCGAACCCATCAAATTCAATATTATAAATATCAGCAAAATCTTTTTTTGTTCTCCAAAACAATTCAGAATTTTGTTTATGGGGGGATCCATGACTCTTACTATCATAAATATGGTATCCTCGACCCTTTCTTGTTTTAGAATAGATTATTTTAGGTATATTAGAATTACCTTCTTTCACAAGGAGCTTATAATAAGCACCTACAATTTGACTCCAATCTTCGCCATCTTCTGCGCCCTCTACATGCCAACCATGAGAACCAAACCACTCTCTTGGGCCGCCATACATAATAGAACTAAATGGACGGCTATCTATTCCAAAATCATTCCAGTCTAAAAAATAAACTAAGTTCCCTAGTCCAAGCCCCCAAGCAGAGTTAATTGTTTCATGACTGGCACCTGTAGTAAAACCCCCTTCACCCTCAAATGCAAAGACCTTCACATCTGAAGCACCTGAGAACTTTAAAGCAAGAGCTGCTCCAGCAGCAAATGGAGATCCATGACCACTAGGTCCTGTGTTTGCTTTAAAAAATAATGTTTTCCCCTCCATCTCAGCGTGGCCTGGCAAACCTTCATTTTGACGAAGAGTGAGTAAGTCTTCCCAAACAAGTTGATAATTAGAGCCTTTATTGTTCTTATATTTTCTTTCTCCAGTTTCTCTATGTTTAATTCTTAGCGCCTCGTTTAATACTGCTAAAGTTGCATATACCACTGGGTTACAATGACCAGCAACTAATATAAATCGATCAGAAAACCTTTTACCCACATCTCTAATATCCCATCTCATTGCACCAGATAATAAAGTTACAATCATAGCGTGTACTTTTGACCTTGAGCCTCCGGGGTGCCCACTTTGCCTTAGATTGAGCATTATATCAATACACTGGTCTACAATATCTTTTGTGATCTCCCAATACTCAAATTCCTTTTCCAAGGATAGTGGTGTTTTCATGGTTTTATCCTCTGATTTTCAAAATACTTTTTAAAAATGAACCTGTATAAGATTCTTTTTTCATTGAAATATACTCAGGTGGGCCTTCTGCAATAATTTCGCCTCCATCTTCACCACCTTCAGGGCCCAAGTCTATTATCCAATCTACTGCCTTAATTACATCTAAGTTATGTTCAATAACAATAACTGTATTTTTTCTATCTACTAATCGTTGCAAAACCTTTAACAACATCCAAATATCTTCAAAATGCAGACCAGTCGTAGGCTCATCTAGAATATAAAGAGTTTTCGAAGTTGAAACCTTAGAAAGCTCGGTTGCCAATTTAATTCTTTGCGCCTCTCCGCCTGACAAAGTAGTGGCTTGCTGCCCAAGATGGATGTACCCGAGCCCAACATCGTTTAATGTTTTTAATTTTTTATATATTGCGGGAATTGATTTAAAAAATTTAAGAGCTTCAAGCACTGACATATTTAATATTTCTGATATTGATTTTCCCTTGTAATGGATTTCTAATGTTTCTCTATTATATCTTGCCCCAATGCAAACTTCACACTTGACATAAACATCAGGTAAAAAATTCATTTCAATTTTAATTATTCCATCGCCACGACATGTTTCACACCTGCCGCCCTTTACATTAAATGAAAATCTTCCAGGCGTATAGCCTCTTATCTTTGATTCTTCTAATTTTGAAAATAAATCTCTAATATGAGTAAAAACACCAGTGTATGTTGCTGGGTTTGACCTTGGTGTTCGACCAATAGGTTTTTGATCAATCTCAACTACTTTATCAAGAAATTGGAGGCCATCTATAGAATCATATTTTAAAGGATATGCATGAGCTCGATTCAGATTTTTTGATAAAATTGGGTAAAGAGTTTCATTAACCAATGTGCTTTTTCCACTCCCTGATACACCTGTAACAGCAATAAAGCAACCAAGGGGGAAACCGATATCGACAGATTTTAAATTATTTCCAGATGCACCTTTTATTATAATTTTTTTATTC
>CAZPIF010000086.1:0-6192 GCA_964586565.1 uncultured bacterium | reverse complement strand
AAGCTGATCACTGTATTGCGTGTAATCAGAGTTGTATGGATGTTCAGTCCATCTAACATGAACCTCGCTCTTTACAAGGCCCTTATTTTTTACAAGCCAAGAAAAAGTCCTCTGGCCATATTCTAACCCGCTCCCAACCATAGCCATTGTCAAAATTTGGGTTACTTTGAAACAGTCTGTGAATGTGGTATCAACTGCAGCCTGCGAACTTTCAGGTCTGTGCCCTGCGGGAACCACAACGCTTGTAGACTCTACCCTGTAGGATTTCTGAATATAATAAATAGCGATATCTGTTGTATCATAGTACGCTGTGTCGACCATTTCTCCATCTCGTAGGTAACCATTTGAAGTATAGTATAGAACCTCACTCTCCAGATTGTTCTTATGCCAAAATCCATCTTCAATGGCAGCGGGTGTAAAATAAAAGCCACTGGGCATAAAATAAGCCGGGTATTTCACCTGATTTAAATGGCTTGGCTCATGAAAAATATGGTAATTATAAAATCTCTCAGTCTGAGTGCCAACACTCCTTGACCACTCTGACTTAGTGATGTAGTAATCATCTGGTGATAGTGATGCTCCAGGAGTATCTACATGACCTACTTTTTCTCTTGTATACAATGTCACAAGAGAGTCTACATCATTCACATATTGCTGCTTGGAATCATAAAAAGTTATTTCTTCTATAATATCATTATATACTTCGCCCCATCTATTTGTAACATCATCACCAAGACTTATATCTAAAAGAACCTTTGGATTATTAGATTCAGACCAATCAACAATCAAATTATCTGGCTTTTCACCAATTGTATACAGAAGGGTATCATTTGTTCCGTCAGAATCATTATATCTAAGAATATATTCTTCTGCATTGTCAAACAATCCATTACCACGATCGGTGAAAGACTCACCAGATGTGTAAGTAAGAGAATTATCATCATCTAAATAGTCTTCCTGATCATCCCATTTGTTATTGCAGTTTCTATCTTGGAATGGCTCATTTATACTATAAGTACCGGAACTATCAATGTCATAGTATGGCTCTTGAGGATCCCAAATCCCGTTACCTCTGTCTTCAAATTCAAAAGCAATACTTGTAATCCCATCTCCATTATAGTCTTCTATAAAGTCATCACCTGCATCAAAAACACCATTGTTATTATTATCAGCATATTCATACAGCGCTTCATACACTCCATTACCATTATAATCAACCAATGTTCCCTCAGATTCATCCCAGGTTCCATTATCATTACAATCTTTATTAATCCTGAAAACAAGAGAATCTGAGCTAAGTTGCTTTTTGGTGAATTCAAATGTATTGACAAATCGAAAAGGATCATCTGAGATGAATACATAATCAGTATCATTCCACTCAGATGAGTCAACAAACAATAGACCAGAGTCAATAAAAGGGGTGTCCACAACTGCCCAATAGGCACTAATATCAAATGTATCATTATAGAAAAGCATTGTATCTGATACTACCCATGAAGAGTTAACAAGTTTATACCTCTGCAGTGAAGGTTGAGCTAATAAATTCCACTCGAGCGACTCTAGATTTTTAAATGGGGTTGACGTCATTTGGACCGAGTCGTATACAATGGAATCGACTACAGACAATGAGTCAATATAATTTCGTTTTGTAAACTTTGATTCGTCTGATGGATTCATTGCAACCAGGTGATTTGGAAATGTTCTAAAGCTCATTGTTGTCGGGTCTGATCCAAAGATATCGTAATAATCAGAATAACTCTTGTAATTGGACATTAAATTGGGATTATAACGAAAGTATGTAGCGTCTACATCATCTTCAAAATTATAGAAATATTCAGAAATCGCTCCTTGCAAACCTTGCAGCTGATCTTCCAGGGTATTTTTCGGGCCTTTGCCACCAGATTCATCATTATTATTAGCTGAGTCATCTGCGGCACAGGATCCAATAAAAAGGATAACGAATATTGAAATAACTACTTTTAGATTTTGCTTAAACATTTATTTTGATAAAAATTTGATTAAAAAACAGATTTTAAATTTAATTAATGAAAACTATAATAAACACTAAATACCACCGATAGATGTAGGTGAAGATAACAACTTACCTTAACATACTATGCTGATTTTCTCTTTGGCGTAGATTTATAAATTGGGTCGCTACCATTTTGAATGGTTTTTTTGGTAATGACAATACGATCAACACCCTCTGAATCAGGGAGCTGGTACATAATATCCAATAAATGTTCTTCCATCACAGATCGTAACGCCCTAGCACCCGATTTCTTTTCCAATGCAAGCCTCACAATTTCTTGTAGAGCATTGTTATGAAATTCAAGACTAACACCCTCTAAGAAAAATAATTTTTGGTATTGCTTAACCAAAGAATTTTTTGGTGCTATAAGTATTTCTAGCATGTCTCTATCATCTAATTCATTCATTGTACTGATTATTGGCAATCGTCCAATTAGTTCTGGAATCATTCCATAGGAAATAAGATCTTCTTGACGAACATTTGCATAAATAGATTTGACTTCTTCACTTTGTTTTGATTTTTTGGAGCCAAACCCTAGCTCACCCTTTCCCACTCTACGTGAGATTATATCATCCAAACCAGAAAATGAACCACCGCATATAAAAAGAATATTTGAGGTGTTTATTTGTATGAGGCTCTGCTCTGGATGTTTTCTTCCACCCTTGGGCGGCACATTGGCAATAGTTCCTTCAATTATTTTTAGAAGCGCCTGCTGTACACCTTCTCCACTAACATCACGAGTAATAGATGTACTAGCGCTTTTCCTTCCAATCTTGTCTATTTCATCAATATAAATTATTCCTCTTTCTGCTGCATTTATATTGTAGTTTGATATTTGTAATAGCCTTACAAGAATATTTTCAACATCTTCACCAACGTACCCTGCCTCGGTTAAAGTCGTAGCATCTGCTATTGCAAAAGGCACCGATAAAAATCTTGCGAGAGTCTGCGCGATTAATGTTTTTCCTGTTCCTGTTGAACCAATAAGTAAAATATTGCTCTTATCTAGCTCAATGTCATTCATATATGTTTGATGAATGATGCGCTTATAATGGTTATAAACTGCAACAGAAATTGATTTTTTTGCACTATCTTGCCCTACAACATGTATATCAAGATTTTCTTTAATTTTTGAGGGTTTTTGTAATGTTACTTTAAAACCAGAATCTGGCTGATTCTGATCGGGGTCTAGATTGACTTCAGGGCTTTTCCCTTTCTTTATTTTGTTCATTTTCTGTTTGTCAAAACAGTATCAATAATGCCGTAAGATTTAGCATTTTTTGAGGTAAGATAATTATCACGCTCAGTATCCGCTTCAATTTTTTTTAGAGTCTGGCCTGTATTTTTAGCGAGGATTGAATTAAGCTGTTTTTTCATACGAAGAATTTCTTCAGCCTGAATTTTGATATCAGTTGCTTGTCCTTCAGCACCACCCATTGGCTGGTGAATCATAATCCTAGAATTCAATAGCGCAGACCTTTTTCCTTTTGCACCTCCAGCTAATAGAAAAGCACCCATACTAGCGGCTTGCCCTAGACATATCGTTGACACATCAGGCTTTATGTATTGCATTGTATCATAAATACCCATCCCAGATGTTATGATTCCTCCAGGTGAATTTATATAGAGGTAGATATCCTTTTCAGAATCTTCAGCCTCAAGAAAAAGTAATTGAGCAATAATTAGAGATGCTATTGAGTCATTTATAGGTGTGCCAAGAAAGATAATTCTCTCTTTTAGTAAACGAGAATAAATGTCAAAAGCACGCTCAGATCGCCCTGTCTGCTCAACTACAATAGGGACTAATTGGTTTAATGTTTTATCATCAATGTGCATGTTCTTTTCCACGGATATCTTTAGTATGTACCTCGACCTCTTTAACTTTAGCAAATTGTTCTAAATATTCCAAGATTAACTTTTCAACCATATCATCTTCAAGGCGCTTTAGATTGCTTGGCTTCTTATAAAATTTTCTTATTTCTTTTTCTGATTTTGGTGTACGCTCAACTAGCTTTTGCACTTCGGATTGCAGGCCATCTTTAGATATTTGAAGCTCCTGACCGTCAATTATCTTATTTCTAATCGAGTACCATTTCATATTTCTCTCAGCTATTGGCTTGTAGTGCTCCCGAACCTTTTCCTCATCAATTGGTTCACCATTATTTTGTTTTTTCACATCCTCTAAAATATTATTTAAATAATTTTCAACCATGGAAGGAGCGAAGGAAGGATCTATTTTAGCGACTAATGCATCTACAAGATCACGCTCATAAGCAGTTCTAGATCTTTCTTCAAAGTTTTGTTTAATCTTCTTATCAACATCATGCCTTAAGGATTCAACTGAGTCTAAATCTGGATTAATTTGTTTTAAAAAGTTTTCATCCACAGATGGCAAAACTTCACGCTCAACATTATCTACTTTTAGTTCATAATCTGCTTCCTCTTCTCCCTGATTAACGGGAATTCTAAGCCTAGTAACATCTCCTGGCTTCAAACCAATCATTTTTTCTTTTTGATCATCTGTAAAAGAACCTTTACCTACTCGTAAATATTGTTTTTCAAATTTTTTTCCAATTATTGGGACACCCGTTTCATCAAGCTTTTGTAATGTACATACTAAATAATCACCCTCCAGTGCACCATCTTCAACTGTGGCAATGGTTGCCTGGGCTTTTTTTAATTGTAAAATAGCGTCCTCTATATCCTGCTCATCATGTTTATAAATTGACAGCTGCACTTCTAGCGAGTTCTTTTTCAATTTTGGAATATTAACCTCAGGCTCAATCTCAAATATTGCAACAAAAGTAAAGTGTTCATTCATATGAAAGTACACATCTTTTATTTCAGCTTTATTAACCGGGATTAGTTCCTCCTTTTGAATCGCCATCAGGTAATATTTTTGAAAATTTGAGTCCATAAAATCAGCCTCAATATTCGGTTGAAATTGTTTTAATAGCCTATCTTTAGGGATCTTACCAGAACGAAATCCAGGCATTTTTATTTTTTTACTAAACTTTTTTATCGCATCGTCAAAATCTGATTGAATTTCTTCCCATGGAATATCTATTGCTAACTCTCTGGTGTAGTCATTAATATTTTTTACTTTTATCTTCACTTTTTATCCTAAAGTTTTTTCAGTCATTTTTTAATTATTTCCTAGCCTTATTAGAGATAGTATTTTTTATGGATTTATACGTAATTACTATTTACGGCTATGTTATAGCTTAGTAAAATAGTAGTATAGACAATAACATAGCATTAGAAAAATCTTTCCTTTTAATTTATTTAATCTAAAATAATTGAATTAGCTAATGTAAAGACATCAAAATATGTTAACTCGCTATCACTATTTATATCGGAAACAGACAAAACGCAAATTCCACTAATAGTATCCTCAATTAAGTCTGTTAGTAACAAGACATCGATTACATCTATAAGTCCTGAATTATCAAGATCGCCAACCATCCAGCTCTCGCAAGCATCTGTTGGGTTGGCTAGGAAAGAATGCCATCCAGCAGTTGGGCTTTTTTCAATGCGTCCAGAATAATCAGCTGAAGAAATATAATAATCAATAATACCTGTATCTGTTAATGCGGGTATAGACCCAATCCACCCACCAATTTCATCCGAATTATCTGATGGGATTAGCTGACTGAATTGCCAAAATACTGATCCTGAATGCCTCCAATGCAGCTTCATAGAATCAAGAATTAATCCAGAGTTACTTAAGTCATCAACAAATAATTTAATTTCATAACTACGGTCTCCAGGATTGGTGCCATCATTTAGGGGATTATGAAAAATCTGCAACATCTGCGTATCGGGAATTCCTTTGATCCTACAATGCAATGCATCAGTAGACTGCCAGGTTCCAGTAAAACCTAAAACTTCATACCCTGGTAGCACATCAGTATAAGTCTGAAGAGCGTCTTCATCCCAATCGCTTCCAGTTAATGGTACAAATATTTTATTATTAATAATCAAAGAATTAGTATAGGGTTCATCTCCCGGTGTCCATATCCTGTACACTTCCCATAGCTCCCCCCACTCATTGGTTGTATCTGAAAAATATTGAGCTGTTTGTTCAATCTGATCATATTGTGGATGTGTATTAGCCACTTGTCTGATTAGCACTTTAGTTGGACTCAAATATTTTCCCC
>CAZPIF010000085.1:0-6276 GCA_964586565.1 uncultured bacterium | reverse complement strand
TTGTAGATAATGCTTACCATATTTTTTTTCAAAAACCTTTTCACTCATTTTCGTAAAGGATATTTTTTTCTCTGGATAACGACTTGAAGCAGATATTTTCCTGCTCATTCTTTGTCCAAAAAATTCTCTTTCTGAAATTAAGTTAGATTGCAATAGTATTAGATTAGCAAAATATTCTGTGACACCCTCATAAAGCCAAAGGTGCTTTGACATTTTGGGCTCAACATAGTCAAAATTTCCAATATGCTCGCTATGCAAGTTCAGAGGAGTGAAGATATGCATAAACTCATGAAGTGCCACTCGCTTTATCATCGAAGTAAACGTGGTATCACCAAAATCTGGAAGAACATAGAAAGATGAATTTCCATGCTCTAAGGCACCAGCACCAAACAGAGATCGATTGCGCCAAAAAGTTTGTATTTTTTTAATAATACCAACATCTTTAGATCGCATTGCATCCATGAAAGCTTCTCCATCTCTGAAATATAAAATAAAATGGTACTCATCAACAGGAAGAATATCAGTAAAACTTGCGACTGCCAACATAGTGGGTTGGATATCATTTTTTATTACTTTTGAATAGCCACTCTTCCCATTTGCATGGTATGCTTCAATGAAAACTTTAGTATTATTTATAGTAAAACTAGACGTGTCGGGTTTGGAAATCATTATTGGACAGTCAACTAGGTGATGATAATCACGCGCCTCAAATGTGACACTTTGATCAAGCTTATAGGAAATTGGTAACGCTGAGAATGTTTCCATCTCATAAGGATAGTCAATTGTGAGTTCCACTGGCACTAATTCTAATCCTTCAAAAAAACCAAACCATCCTGATGCGTTGATCACAAAATTTAGTGAATCTTCAATATTCGTCCCACCCATTGGCCAAATTCTTGTCATAGCTTTTGGATGATCCCAACTATCATTTACCCAATAATGAATTGAAGTAAGATCGATCGCATTAGTGATGACAAAAGTATTTTTATCAATTTTTTCTACTGGAAGAATATTGCCCTTAGAATCTTTCGGTTCGATTGTTTCAATCATTTCTCCATAATCTAATTCTTTGTATGTACCTGGTATAGTTTTAGGAAAGTGGTAGGCAACAGTTTGCTGATTTAGGCCAGGGCAATGAAGATGTACATAAACTTTATCATCTACAATATCATCCAAGTTAATAGAATAAATGTATCGCCCTAACGAATATTGCCCTTTTGGATCATAATTAATTTTTGGCTTAGATAATGAACAGCTAAAAAATATAAAAACAGATATTACAAAAACTGTATTATAGGTAAAAATGCTAGATAATTTGCTCATCCCGGTAAGTAATTGAATTTTACTACTCGACTATTCAAATGATACCCCTATAAGATTATCCTTAGAGTCTCGATCAATAAACTTATTTAATGGATCAATACCAGCTTTTGTTGGTTTGGTGTCTAAATGAATTTTAAAAGTAGATGTGCTCTCAGCTATGAATACCTTTTCAACATAAATTGGCATCTCTTCTTCCTCACCATTTTGATTAACATTACCAAAAACACCAATCTCCAACCAATCATTCAATGGTGAATTTATTTGGACACCCAAGCTATCAGAGTATACCTTTTTTGCTTCGACTGTAAGAGTGAGATCATATGTTCCATCAGGGTTCTCCTTTACACTTGCTGTCTTTGCCTTATTCTCATAAAGGGTTATTTTTTCAAAAGTATCTGTAATTAAATATTGAAAATCCTTCGGAATATCTTCTCTTATCGATTCTATAAATTGACCAATATTTGGATATGGATCATACTGATACCTATATTTTTCAATAAATCTTCCTAGACTTGTATTAAATATATTTTTCCCTATAAGATTTGAAAGTGTAAAAAGACTAAGACCAGCTTTATTATAGACGATATATTGCTCACTGCCTTCTGTTGATACGATTGTTGGTTCTTTTGAATCAAATGCTCGACCTTCAAGATATTGATCAAGTTCATATTTTAAAAACTTTCTTAGTTGTTTTTCTCCTTTCTCAATAGCTAATAATGATACTGCTGAATACTCTGAAAGTCCTTCACTTAAAAAATTTGATCCTTTAACACTGCCTCCAGATAATTGATGCGGCCACCATTGGTGCCCCATTTCATGAGCAGTTACCCAAAATGGCATATCAAGGTCATCAGGATCGTTGTGGTCAATGTCCATAACAAACCCAATGGACTCTGAAAATGGTATTGTATTTGGAAAAGATTGCGCAAAAGAATTATATCTTGGAAACTCTAATATCCTACATTGACGATAAGGATACGGTCCAAAAATACCACTGTAGTAATCAATAGACCTTTTCATGGCATGCATCATAGTTTCTAAATTATATGTATGTTTAGGATGATGGTATATCTCAAGGCTTATTCCATCATGTTCCTGCTTCATAACCTGATACCTAGCAGAAACAAATGTGAAAAAATTGAGAATAGGTTTGTCCATCTTATAGTGAAAGTACCTTCTGTTTTTTTCCTGCCATTCTTTTTGTAGATACCCAGGCGCCATAGCTATCTGATCTAGCTCTGTGCTCATCAATACTTCAAAGTCAACCCAGTCTGCATCTTTTCCTATGAGTCCATATTTATTCCCTTCCGCATCATCATAATCTGGTAGTTTCTTTCTTTCACCAAGTCCGTATTTTTTTCTTATCATTTTTTGGCGTAATTCACGATTATTATTATAACCAAAGCTTGGAAATAATACACTGCTTTGAATCATTGTCCCATTTTCAATCACTAATTTATCCACACCATCATTTTTGAAACCTTTTCTTGATCTCTTCCCTGAAAAATCTAAAGTCAATTCATCTCCAGGTTCTATTGGAGGGTTAAAAACATACATTTTCCATCCGAGGGTACTATCATTGTATACAACTTCACTAGGTCTGCCCCAATTAAATTCATCAAACATCCAATCTTTTTGAGAAGAAAAAATAGTATCAATCTTAGTCTTATGTTTATTTTTCAATGTATATGTACCGCTAAAGTCTAAACGACTTTCTCTAGGGAAAATATCTATACTACAATTAACACTTGTTATCTTTGGCTGGGGTTTCCCTTCATACTTTTTATAGGATTTTTCAAAGTCTGCTGACTCTCTTTCAAAATGTTTTGGTGGATAGAAATCATTGAGAATATTTGTATTATAGAATATATATCCGCCAGAGCCAATGAATAATGATAGAAAGAGAATAAAATTATACTTAATTAACGGAGATAAGCGATTATTAATTTTTTGTACTCTATATTTAAAATCTTCTACTAACCCCCGTCTCCAAAACAAATTTGATAATAAAGCAAGTATAATTGCAAAAGATCCCCAATAGGCTTTGTACCAAAAAATTCTTGATATATAAGGAGAAAACCCATTCATATCTGAGTAAGGAGCACCTGAACCTGATCCATAATAATATAGAGTATGAGTAAATCCAAGTTGACCTTTGAACATACCAAAAATGAAATATAAAATAATTATAAAGTGCCCAACATATTTGTTACTTACAATAGTTTGTACAGTAAAAGAAAGTACACACAGGAGGACATAATCAGTCCATTCTAATAAAAAAAGTCTTTTTAAATATAGGTGTATCTCATAATCATAAAATCCATGCCATGTTTGGATACCTATGCCTACTAACATTAGTATCAACAACATAATCCCAGGAATTAGTATTAATGCAATAAGCTTTGATAACATTGGAATCCAATTTGGGACTGGATGGGCATCAAGAATACTGTCTGCTTTGAGCTCACTCTCTCTCCATATAATTTGCCCTGAGTAAAATGTGATAATAATCAGCATGAAAAGGGCAAAGCTTCCTGATAACACAGAAAGAACCTGATATGTCACTGGAAGTGTTTTCACACCATTAAAACTTCCAATCGCTGATTGATTTAGAATAAGAAACCCAATTGCTGTACCAATAATTCCTAGAAAATATGAATCCCTAAATGCGCGTTTTATCTCAGTTATCACTTTTGTTTTAAACTGAAGGAAAAGTGTAGCTCGTCCAAAAACAGGTTTGAGGGGGGAGGGATCGATTATAGATACATTAATCTCACTTTGCTTTTTACTATCTTTCTTCTTCTTTTTAATACTGGCAAAATGAGTGAAGTCAAACTTTTTTAATCCAATCCCTAAAATTATCAGCCCTATTGATGTCCAAATGATACGGTTTAATAATAACCAACTATCTAAAGGAACCAGTAGCTCATTTTTTTCAGCGGGTGTCCAATATCGTGTTGATTCTGAGACAGCCTCTCCACCAAAAGGGTCAATAAGAGATGCTATCCAACGTGTCTCTAAATCTGTCATTAAATTGCCAGCAGTCAGGTATCCAAAGAGGAGTATTATCGATCCTAAATAAGTTGGCAGCATCCTTTTTGTAAGAATTGCAAGTGTGAATAATATGCTTCCAATGAAAAATATGTTAGGTATAACAAATACTATAAATGGCTGTATAAACGCATCAATTCTCATTGGTCCTATGCCTTCTTGATCTAAATAAGGCATTAAAAATGCTAGAAACAAACCCAAAGAAAAGGAAATTTGAATAAATATATTTAGACATAATGCTCCACTGAATCTGCCTAAAAAGTAAGAAGAGGGTTTGATTGGCTTAGTAAAAAATAATGGATGCATTTTGGTTTCAAAATCTCTGTAAGCGGCATTTCCAAAAAGAGCAGCGCATATTATAGTACCAAGGATAGTAAAACTTGCTTGAAAACCAGCTATAGCCTCTGGAGCATTCCATTTAGTATTATCCATAACTGCGCTAACACCAGTTAATGCACCTCCTAGTACATTTACAATCAAGAATGCAATACTAAAAAAAATAAGACAATAGACCCAAAAGGAAATTTTCCTTATGCCTGTTTTGATCTCAAATATTATTAAGTTAATAATCATCTATAATCCTTCTTGATCCCATAGGCTATTGATAGTGGCGAAATATAGGTCTTCTATCTCAGGCTGATGGGGTTCAAAACCGTCCATTGGTTTATCGGCCGATAATAATCGTACTTTAACCTTTCCCATATATAATCTGGATGAAATTAATCTTTCATCATCTTTCAATGTATCTGCCATACTTTTTTCTAATAACCCTTGCCAAATCATACCATTGAGTTTCTCAATCAATTCTAAAGGCTTTCCTGTAAGTTTCAACTCGCCTTCTAAAATAATCGCCATATCATTACAAAGGTCACTCACATCATCAACTATATGTGTTGAAAGTATTACAACCACATTTTCTCCTATTTCGCTGAGAAGGTTATGGAATCTATTTCTTTCCATTGGATCAAGTCCTGCTGTTGGCTCATCAACAATAATTAGCTTGGGATCACCTAGCAATGCCTGTGCTATACCAAAACGTTGCTTCATACCTCCTGAAAATGTCCCGAGTCGCTGATCTTTTGATTCCCATAGGTTTGTTTTTTTCAAAAGAGACTCAACTTCTTTCTTTCTATATCCTGAATCAGTAATACCCTTCATAATCGCCATATGATCTAGAAGATCAACCGCCGTTACTTTAGGATAAACACCAAATTCTTGAGGTAGATACCCTAATATTTTCCTTAAGGATTGTTTATCTTGAAAAATATCAATGTCTCCAATTGTAATTGAACCCGAATCAGCATCCTGCAATGACGAAATAGTTCTCATCAACGTTGACTTTCCTGCACCATTTGGTCCTAGTAACCCAAACATGCCATTATTTATTTCAAGTGAAACATTTTTTAATGCTTGTACACCATTAGGGTACGTTTTTGATATATTTTCAATTATAAGCTTCATATGGTTTCCAATTTATTTTTATATTTTTTTCTAATATAATAGATTTCTATTGCTCTATTTCAATCCGCTCGTATTCCTCAGGTACTGTAAATGATGATGCATCAAATGGTACTGTATAAAGTTCCCTTATTTCAAATAAAGCTGATTCTACCCAACCATTATCAGAGTCTATGGATAACTTAGCCAATACTATACTCTCATCTGATAGCGCTATTGCATATGAAGAGTCTACACCTCTAATGAAATCATGAGAAGAAAATTTTGGCATGTTAAAATTTTCAACCGTGTCTAATTCTGTTATTGCCAATAGATATGAATAAAGTGAATCTTTTAAAGGAAGTGCATCTACCATCCACTCTTCAATAACCAATCTATTGCTTTCGGTAGCTATAGTGGTTGTCCATTTTTTTGTTCTGAATCCATTGACCATCTCTATACCAT
>CAZPIF010000084.1:0-6336 GCA_964586565.1 uncultured bacterium | reverse complement strand
AATTTTACAGGCAAGATTATTACAGCTAAACTCTATAAATCTGGAACAGGCAATTATTGAAGAATTAGAGCAGAATCCGCTTTTAGAGCAATTAGAAGCTAAGGATAATAATGTAGATGAGAAAAATGATGAGACTCCTATTGATGATATTGATGTCTCAATGGAAGATATGTACAGTGATGAATCTACTTATTATTTATCTGAACAAAAAAAAGAAATGCCATTACCTGATAGACATAGTCTACTAGAAGATTTGATTGATCAACTTAAAGATATAGATATGAATGAACTGGAAAAAGAAATATCAGAAGAAATTATTTGGAATACTAATGAAAGAGGATATCTTGATACAGATTTAATATTAATTGCTGATCGATTTGAATTATTGGAAAAAGAAGTTGAACCTATTTTAAATAAAGTTCAAAGACTTAAGCCCAAAGGCATTGGTTCAAGAAACCTTAGAGAATGTTTGATGATTCAGTTAGAGAATAAACCTAATTCATTAGCCTACAATCTAGTCAATAATTTTTTTGATGATTTTATGCATAAGCGTTATGAAAAAATTGAATCCAAATTAAATTGCTCAAAGGGTGAACTTCATGATGCAGTATTAGAGATTTCGCATCAAAATCCTCACCCAGGAGAAGGTTATAGAGATAAATTTCAAACTGTTATACCAGATTTAATTATAACAGAAGAAAATAATGATTGGTTGATAACAACGAATGATGGTGGTACACCGGAGCTAAGAATAAATCAGGACTATCAACAAAGATTAATAAAGAATGATTTGAATAAGGATGCAAAAAAATTCATAAAAAGTAAATTGGATTCTGCAAACTGGTTTATTGAAGCTATACAGCAGCGTAGGCACACTATGGTTAATGTGATGCGTACTATAATACAATTCCAGCCCGAATGGTTTTCAGGAGATAATGATTTTTTGAGACCATTGAAACTTCAAGATATCGCTGATAAAATTGATATGGATATTTCTACAATAAGCAGATCAACTCGTGGAAAATATGTAGATACTCCCTATGGTATTTTTGAATTGAAACATTTTTTTACTGATTCAATTCAATTAAGTAACGGTCTTTTAATAGGTACATTTGTAATTAAAAGATCATTAGACAGAATAATAACAAAAGAAAATAAAAAAAAGCCCTTAAGCGATGATGAATTAGTTGGAAAACTAGATCAAAAGGGATATAGTTTAGCTAGGAGGACAGTTGCTAAATATCGTGATCAATTAGGCTATCCAGTAGCAAGACTAAGAAAAGAAATATAAAGGAGAATTTATGGCTAGACGTAGAGTTATGGTTGGTGACCAGGAAGTAGAAATTCCTGATTTCAATTTTAAAATTATACCAATTATATTAATACTATTTGGAATATGGTTTTTATTTGTTACCGTTTATAGTGTTGGACCTGATGAAGTCGGAGTGATACGAACTTTTGGAGCTCAGACAAGAGTTGAAGGTTCGGGAATAAATATAAAATTTCCAGCACCAATTGAAACAGTACTCAAGCCAAAGGTAACCGAAGTTAAAAGGATCGAAATTGGTTTTAGGAGTCTTCAGAACGGTCAATATAGAACAGTAGAAAAAGAGAGTTTGATGTTAACAGGTGATGAAAATATTGTTGATGCGGAAATGATTGTCCAATATAAAATTAAAGATCCAGTAGATTACCTCTTTAAAATTGTTGGGCCAGAATTGACAGTTCGTCAAGCTGCTGAAGCTAGTCTTAGAACAGTAGTTGGACGAAATATGATTGATGAAACTTTGACTACAGGCAAGTTTTCAATTCAAGAAGAAACAAAATTACAACTTCAGTCAATTTTAGATAAATATCAATCGGGTATTCATGTAGTGGCTGTGCAATTACAAGATGTATCACCACCTAAAGAAGTTATTGGAGCATTCAAGGATGTAGCATCAGCAAAAGAAGATAAAAACAGAATGGTAAATCAAGCAGAAGGCTATAGGAATGATGTGATTCCTAAGGCAAGAGGTGAAGCTGAAGCAATGATTAGGAATGCAGAGGGTTTTAAAGAATCAAGAATAAAGCGAGCAGAGGGAGATGCAACAAAGTTTACAACAATTTTGAAAGAATATAGCAAAGCAAAAAGCATAACAGAGAAAAGGCTTTATCTTGAGACAATGGAAAAGGTATTGCCAAATATTGAAAAAATAATAGTACCAGATAAGAACAGTGGCAACATGCTCAACTTATTAAATCTTAATCCGGAGAAAATTAAAGGAGTAAAAAAATAATGAAAAATTATATTTTAATCTTAGGTGCTATTTTAGCTGTATTTGCTTTATCTACTATAATAATTGTAGATGAAACTGAACAAATTGTAATCCTTCAATTTGGTAAACCTGTTCGCACACTAAATGAGCCTGGTTTGAATTGGAAACTACCAGCTCCATTTCAGACATCAAATTCATTTGAAAAAAGACTATTAGAATACGATGTCCCTCCAGAAGAGATCTTAAGTAAAGATAAGAAATCGCTAATTATTGATAACTATGTAAGGTGGCGTATTGTAGATCCTCTTCTTTTTTTACAAACTGTAAGAGCAGTTCCAACTGCAAAAACTAGACTTGATGATATAGTTTATTCTGAATTAAGGCAGGAGCTTGGAACGCATGACATGGTAGAGATTATTACTGAAAATAGAGAGCTTATTATGGATAAAGTAACAATAGCGAGTAATGAAGAGACTAGTAAATATGGTATTGAAGTTGTTGATGTGCGAATTCGCAGGGTAGATCTTCCTCGTGAAAATGAGTCTTCAATCTATGCTAGGATGGAAGCCGAGCGGAAAAGACAAGCGAATAAATTTAGATCAGAGGGTGAAGAAGAAGCGCAAAAAATTAGAGCAGCTACAGATCGTGATAAAACTGTAATTTTAGCAAATGCATATAAAGAAGCCCAAAAAATTAGGGGTGAGGGAGAGGCAAAAGCTCTTGATATATATGCTTCCTCCTTTTCAAAATCTCCTGACTTCTATGAATTTACCCGTACTCTAGAAGCCTATGAAAAAGTTATTGATGAAAAAACTATGCTTGTTTTGCCAGGTGATTCAAAGTTATTTAAACAACTAACTAAATAATAATTAAAAATGGAAAAACCAATTCGCTCAACAACAATAATTGGGGTGCGCCACAAGGGTCAGGTTGCAATGGCCGGAGACGGTCAAGTTACCTTTGGAGATATGTCGTTTAAACAAAAAGCTATCAAAGTTCGTGAATTTAAATTTTCAGGGACTAAAGTTTTAGGTGGTTTTGCAGGTGCGGCAGCAGATGCTCTAACATTGTTTGAAAAGTTTGAACAAAAACTTGAACAATATGAGGGTGATTTAAAAAGAGCAACTGTTGAGTTAGCAAAGGATTGGAGAATGGATAAAATGTTGCGTCATTTAGATGCAATGTTAGTGGTGATGAATAAAACCCATAGTTTTATTATTGCAGGCGATGGAAATGTTATAGAACCTGACAACGATATTGTGTCTATTGGTTCTGGAGGAGGTTTTGCTCAAGCAGCGGCAACTGCTTTAAAAACTTCTTCCAAATTATCTGCTAAAGATATAACTGTTAATTCATTAAAAATTGCCTCCGATTTATGTATATATACAAACGACTCTATTTCTGTTTTAGAGATTTGAAGCGCTTATGACACCAAGACAAATTGTAAATGAATTAGACCGATATATTATTGGTCAAGAAAATGCAAAAAAAGCAGTAGCCATTGCTCTAAGGAACCGTTGGCGCCGTAGGCAGATCAAGGGAAAACTTAGAAAGGAGATAATGCCAAACAACATTATTATGATTGGTTCAACTGGCGTTGGTAAAACAGAAATTGCACGAAGAATTTCTGCATTAGCAAGTGCTCCATTTATAAAAGTTGAAGCAAGTAAATTTACTGAAGTAGGGTATGTGGGGAGAGATGTTGAATCTATCATTCGAGATCTTATGGATACATCTGTAGCATTAGTTGAGCGGGAAAAATATGAGGAGGTAATGGATTTAGCAGAATATTTAGCTAATGAACGAATATTGGATATATTATTTCCTAATAATGATAAAAAAGATCGAAAATCTGAATCTGAAGAATTGAAAGCAAGACAAGAGAGAACTAGGAAAAGAATTCGAAAAAAATTAGAAAATGGGGACTTTGAAGATAAAATAATTGAGATTGAAACCTCAGATGACCCAACTATAGGAATGCAAGTTATTGGTCCTATGGGAATGGAAGATATTGGAATGAATATTAAAGATATGCTTTCTGGTTCTTTACCTAAGTCAAAACGTTTAAAAAAAATGAAGGTCGCAGATGCTCGAGAAGTATTAATAGATAGTGAAGCTTCAAAATTAATTGATCAAGATGAAGTTGTTCGTATTGCAAAAGAACGGACAGAAAATGATGGAATAGTTTTTTTAGATGAGATTGATAAAGTTGTCGGTAATAATACTATTTCTGGTCCAGATGTTAGTCGCGAAGGAGTTCAGCGGGATTTATTACCAATTATTGAAGGGAGTAATGTTAACACAAAGTATGGCGTAATAGCTACTGACCATATTCTATTTATCGCTGCTGGGGCATTTCATGTAAGCACACCTTCAGATATGATTCCAGAGTTACAAGGCCGTTTCCCAATAAGAGTAGAAATGGAAAAGCTGACAACAGATGATTTTGTAAAAATATTAACTCATCCAAAATCGGCATTAATCAAGCAATACACCGCTCTACTAAGTGCTGAAAATGTAGAATTGGATTTTAATTCAGCTTCAATTCGTGCAATAGCTCAGATTGCATCAGATGTTAATGCAAAGATGGAGAATATAGGTGCTCGTAGATTACATACAATTATGACGACACTTTTAGAAAAACCTTTATTTGAGCATCCTAAAAAAGGTGAAAAAAAAATCAAGATAACTGCAAAGGTTGTTAAAGAATCATTAAATGGTATTTTAGAAGACCAAGATTTGAGCAGATACATATTATAGATCAAATATGCCTAAACATTTTTTACATCTTACAGATTATTCAAATAGTCAGATATGGGAATTATTACATATTGCTAAGGATTTAAAAGCGAAGTTTCATAACAAAGATATCTTCAAACCTTTCGAGGGCAAATCTCTGGCCATGATATTTGCAAAACCTTCTGCTCGAACACGTGTATCTTTTGAAACTGGATTTGAATGGATGGGAGGGCATGCTCTTTTCCTGGGACCTAATGACATAGGCATTGGAAAGCGCGAAGCAATAAAAGATATTTCACGCGTATTTAGTCGTTATAACGATATTATTATGGCAAGACTTTTTGATCATAAACATATTATAGAATTATCAAATCATTCTGATGTTCCTGTAATTAATGGCCTTACTGATTATAACCACCCATGTCAAATACTTGCAGATATATTAACGATTTGGGAGCATAAAGGAGATCTTGAAAATCTAAATATTTGTTATATGGGTGATGGGAATAATATTGTTAACTCGTGGTTGCAATTAGCTACACGAATACCAATGAACTTTGTTTGTTGTAGCCCAAAGGGATTTGATCCTGATATGAAGACTGTTGAAATGGTATTAGATACAGGTTTATCATCATTTAAGTTATCCCATGACCCTGTTTCAGCAGTAAAAGATGCTGATGTGATTTATACGGATGTATGGGCATCTATGGGGCAAAAAGAGGAGTTAGCTGAAAGAGAAAAAGTTTTTGCACCCTATCAGGTTAATGAGATTTTAATTAATAGCACTGGAAAAGATACACTGTTTATGCACTGCCTTCCTGCTGAGAGGGGGAGAGAGGTTACTGATGAGGTGATGGAATCAAAAAACTCCATTGTCTTTGATCAAGCTGAAAACAGAATGCATGCTCAAAATGCCATTATGGTATACTTATCTGATGCCCTTTCTTAGTCAATCCGTTTTTTCTTAAATATGTAATCAGGCAGGCTTTTATTTATTAAGTAGTCAGAATATTTGACAGTTATCATTCCTTTAACAATATCTTGACCTTTAGCTAATTGTTGATTTGCTCCAATCATGCTAGGGATATCATCTTTTAACCAATTTGCCAGTTTCATATCCTTGATAAAATATTCAACTTTTGATGTTGAAGGCAGATAGTATTTATTTTCATATAATTCATATTCATTATTAATTTGAAATAATTTCAGAGTGTCTATTCTACTTGTAACAGAAATTATGAGCCATTTAGTTGTATCTACTACAACATCCACAATCGGATTAAATGACAATTTAGCATATTCGTTTGGGAATTTTGCTTTGAGACTATCTGTAATAAGG
>CAZPIF010000083.1:0-6522 GCA_964586565.1 uncultured bacterium | reverse complement strand
TGGGTCTAGTATTTGTGGTCCTGCATTATTTACTAAAACCGTATCGGCAGTACATCCTAGACCACCGCCAGGAGCTTGTCCATCACCTATATTATTACCATTCAATTTAAATATGATTCTATCATATCCTGCTGATTGAGCTTCACCAATTCCTGAAAAATATAAATCTAAGGCAATAGGAGTAGAGCCGTTAACTTGAATATTTGCAGTAGCAGTACCTTCTTGAGCATTAGAATTGCTTCCCCCGCAATTTGCACTATCTTCTACTTTAAACTGTAGAGATTGATAAACTTCCCTATTTGGTTTTTCTTGAACCGTTATATTCCATCCATATTCCGCATTATCTACAGTCCCATCCCAATAATCAGTGACACCAATATTATTTTCATTTGATGAATTTGGACCACCCAATAATCCATTATCGGTTAAAGTCCAGTCTAAACCACTTACAGGAACAGGTTTAGCTAACTCAACACTGATTGCTATAGTGCGGGCATCTGATGCCCCAATTCCATCAGAAACTTTGCATGTTATTAAAAAAACTCCTTCTTCATTTGGAGGGATCCATTCAGTTGAGTCACGTTTAGTTGAAAAAGTACCACTTGATGTTTCCCAACTAAAAGTGAGTTTGTCATTATCTCCATCTTGAGCTTCACAATAGAGCATAATACCTTCACCCGAAATAGCAGAAGAATCACTAGCATAAAAAGACAATATTTCAACAGGGTTATTTTCTATTTCGCAACTTATCAGCAGGATTGACCCAATTATAATACTTGTAAAGCTATTAAAAGACTTCATTGAACAAGAATTTCTATAGTTCCAATATCTAATCCATTGTGCTTATCAGAAACACTACATGATACAGAGTATTTACCTGTTTCTTGAGGAGCAGTCCAGATTGCAATATTATCAGAGTTTTCACTGATAATATTGCCGACTGCAGCATACCAAGAATAGCTTAGGCTTTCAGTTTTTAATAGACTAGAGTCATCATCATCACTTGCTTTACAGACTAGATTGACTAGACCTCCTGGAGACACTGGATTTGGGTCAGCTGAAATTGAGTTAATTACTGGTTCATAGTTATGCACACAGTTGGGAATTGTAATTCCAATAATTAAAAAAGATGATAATAATAAAATATTTTTCAAGATTTGATTTTTTAACAGTTACTATATCTTAATCTAGTAATCTCACAAACAAAAAACTTCACGAATGTGAAGTTAAAATTATTTTTTATTAAAGGATAAATTAAAAAGGTAAAATTTTTAAGCCTATTGAACCAACGAAAGGTGATTTTATTTACATTAATCAAATTATATTTAGATATGAATAAAAGTATTAGACTAATATTGATTATAAGTTGTTTAATTGGCAAAAGTACAAAAGAAACAATTATTCAATATGAATCAAATATAATTAATAGTACCAATCTGAAAAATATTGATGTATTTAAGATTAAAACTCATTCTTTTAAACTTAGTTGGGAGGAGATTTCGAGGTCTAAGAATGAATATATAGGTTTAGTAGGGGTTCAATATATTTTGAATAGTTTTATTTATTCTAATTCTTATATCGGCATAGGTGGATACGGAGCGCTTACGGGAGATAAAGGAGGTTTTTTTACAGCGGGTTTAATGCCTGGTTTAAATATATCTTTTAGAGATAATCTGACTTTAGATCTTGGTTTATTTATTGGCGGAGGGGGCGGAGCTGGTGCTTTTCCAGGTAATGGAGAAATGATTCGTGGCCATCTCTATTTTGGAAGAAAGATTAACCAATATGTTGGCTGGATTGGTTTTACTTCGAGTTATATATCAGGAATAAAAATTGGTAATAAATATTCAATTGCCATAACCAGATCAATACCATTTTTTGAACATATATCCTTTTCACAAAAATCTTCAGTTCCTATTCCTAACATTAAATTTCGAAGCTATAAAATTGCAGTAACACCATCAATATCGTTCTATGGAATCCCGAATAGTATAGTGGGTAGAGATTTGAATCCTTTGAATAAAAGAATACCATTATCAGGTTCTGATCTAGAAAAAAAAATTGGTGAAAAATTAAATTTTGTTTTTTCACTTTTTGGAGCTAGTGGTGGTAATGCTGTTGGGTATGGTAAAATAATGTTTGGTCTAGGTTATCCAGTTTTTATTAGTAGACATCTAAACTTACATTCATATTTTCAACTTGGAATGAGTGGAGGGGGGAATATTGATACTGGTGGAGGATTTATTTATCGATCATCATTTAGGCTTTCTTATCCCTTAACAAAAAGTATTTCTTTTCAAGGTTTTTATGGATTAATTAATGCACCTAATGGCTCTTTTAATGCCACATTTTTTGGGACAGGTATTCTGATGCATAAAAATCTTTTGGAACCAATTATGGAATATCAGATAAAAAACAAAACTTTAGTTAGTTTGCCTAGTAGACTTTTTTCAAAATTTCCTTTTAAATGGCATGTAGGTAATAAAATTGTAATTCCAAAAAAATCTCTCAAAGAAATAAATGGTAAACCTTATAAAAATCTATTGAACAGTATATCTTTAGGAATCGAAATACCTATAAATAAAAAAATAAACTTATTGAGCGTAACATATTGGGCTTATTCTGGAGATATAGGAGCATACGCTGAAGGATGTTTTGGTTTGAATACTAATATTATTAAAATAGGAGATTTTTTCATAGGAGGGCAGTCAGAGATTGGTGCAGCTGGAGGCGGTGGAGTAAATGCTAATAATGGCATATTTCATCAATACACCATTAATGCTGCATATCCACTAAACCTCAATAACCGAATTAAACTTCGAATAGGCTGGCAAGGGAGTTTTCACAAGGAAAGTCTTAGTGGTATAGTTGGTGTTGTTGAATATGAATTTTTAGGAGCATTGATTATCAATAAAGAATAGAAAATAAGAAGCACTTTATATGGGATATTTACAATTTATCTTTTTTTGTCTTTCATATGTAATTGTAATTTTGACTACAAATAAATAAATAGTTTAAAGAATAAGATTATGATGCATCTATTGAAAAACTTAAAGCATCAATAAAAGAATTATTAAATTTTATTATTCAAAGGAATATTAATATGGCAACTTTAATTTTGAGAGATACCCACCGCGCATTAGAAGAAAAAATGGAGTCTCTTGATAAACTGAAGGCGGCAACTTCAATAAAAATTAGAGATGCAGCTGACCATGGGGATTTAAAGGAAAATGCTGAATATCATGCTGCGAGAGAAGAGCAGAGCCTAATAGTGCGAAAAACACAAACATTACAATCATATTCACCATTTCGTATTATTGAGTATAGTGAAATTCAAACTGAAAGAGTAGGATTTGGGAATAAGGTCACAATTCGTGAAGAAGGGAAAGATGAGTTAGAAGATTATTATATATTAGGACCTATTGAGCTAGAATTAGATCTTTACCCTCTAGTTGTGACGGCTCACTCACCCTTTGGGCAGGCAGTAATTGGTAAAGAAATTGGTGAAGATTTCACTCTTGATGTTAGAGGTAATGAAACAAAATTTACTATCACTGCGATTGAAGCACTCTCTGCAGATAATGATTCTGAATGAAATATTATTTATTTAGTGCAATGATAAGTATAGCCAGTAATAAAGATTATAAAAATATAAAATATAATTATTGATATAATTCTTCAAAAATAATCAATTAGTTATTTATTGTTGTTATGATTAACACTAAAAATTCAAAATATAGATTGATTGATCTACGATCAGAAAATGAATTTCATAAAGGTACTATACCAAATAGTTTTAATGTTCCAATTTTAGATAATTGTGCTCACAAAAAAGTAGGAATTGATTATAAGGAAAATGGCAGAATTAGTGCCATTCAGCTTGCTAACAAGCTAGTAAGCGGGAAAAAAAAACAAGACCTAATAGATAAATGGATTCAAGCTATAATTCAATATAAGATTACTCATATTTTCTGCAAAAGAGGAGGGTTGAGATCATCAACTGCTCAGAGATGGTTAATGGAAGAAAATGTCAATGTGCAGATACTTAAGGGTGGCTATAAAAATTACAGGAAAAAAATAAATAATCTTCACAGTAGAACAGATAATTATGTTGGTGAATGGACAGTTGTGGGTGGGTACACGGGTTCTAGAAAAACAAAGCTTATAAAAAAACTTAGTTCATCCATAGATCTAGAAGGGATTGCCAAGCACAGGGGTTCAACATTTGGTTCAACCAATGAGGAGCAACCTACCCAACAAAACTTTGAAAATATTTTAACACAGAAATATTTAGAATCTCCTCCAAATTTAATCCTAGAGAACGAAAGTAGGAATATAGGGGGTGTGGCACTACCCGGGAAATTTTATGATAAAATGCAATTATCAAACATAGTTTTTATTGAATCAAACATAAATGACCGAGTTAATAATATTTATAAAGAGTATGTGTTAATCCCTTTAGAGAATGGTGTGGAAAAAAAGAAGTTAATTCAAGATTACAAGCTAGCATTAATGAAAATTCGAAATAGACTTGGCGGGGAAAACCACAAAAAAATTAGACATGAACTTGAGATATCTTTTAACCAAAAAGATTGTGAGGGTAGATTGTGGATTAAGCTACTCCTAGAGAAATATTATGATAAACTTTATCAATACAAGCTAAATATTTTATGTAAAAATATTGTTTTTAGGGGGGACTGGAATTCTTGCCTTTATTACTTAAATCAAAAAATGATTTGATATTACTCTTGGAAATGAAAGAATCTATTTAACGAGCAACATTTTTTTAGTCTTTTTGAATTTTCCTGCTTCAATGCTATAAAAATATATTCCTGCAGGTACAGGTTGTCCTTTATTGTTAGTCGCATTCCATTGTATTGATTTATATCCAGAGTTTTGTTTATCATTTAATAGATTGCTAACAACATTTCCAAGTAAATCATGGATTGTAATTTTAACAAATTCATCGATAGGTAGATTATAACGTATTGATGTAATAGGATTAAAAGGATTAGGATAGTTTTGATTAATCAAAAAAATTGATGGTTTTATTATATCAATTTCTAGGAGACCGATCTCAATACATTCCTCCATTGAATCAAAAAAAGCATCTGAGTAATCAATATCATTTACAATCCAACTACAGCCAGACAATGCTTGGCACTGATTGTTTACCCACCCAACTCCTAATGCCATCTCACAATCCCCAAAATCAATATTAGTTAGGTCAACAATCCCTGTAGGGGGTTCGCAATTAATGTATTCATCGTTTTCTGTAGTATAATAATCAGCATAACAGCCACCACAATAATTTGAATAACATTCCGTATTAATTGATGAAAAACAATTACTATTTAAACAGGGGTCGGTAAAACACGAAACAGGGTTTTCACATTGTGAAGATAGAGTAATTGTTTGTGCGCTTATACTGACACATTCTGTGCATACAATTGTATTTCCTATTATATCAACGAATCTATTTATAAAATTATTGTATATAATTGTTTCGTTATCATTAGATATAAAAGTAATGAAATCACCAAGTTCACTTTCAAGATAAAAAGATGAGCATTCACTCATACAAAATGAAACCTCATTCACTTTTAAATAGCCCTGAGATTGAAAGGTTTGCCCCCAAGCTAAACTAATAAAAAAAAGTAGGATGATGTTTTTAATTATTTCCCCTGATTTTTTTGAGTAATTGCAGGTAGCTAAGGACGGGTTGAATAATAGTTAATAAAGATCCAATAATCGTTAAAGCTAAAGTTGTATTCATTTCATAGTTTCTAGTGCTTAATTAAATCAAGTATTCACTTTATAAAAAAACAAACAAATCTGAAGTTGTTTATAGCAATTTTACAAAACTTGTTATTATATCACTTGCAGATTTATCATTGAATTCTTTTTTTCTATTTACCTTTATTGTCCTTGGATAAACGATTACACCCAGATGTTCCAATTGAACCCTGAATGTAGATAAAAATCTAGAACCACCACCACCACTGTGTGTTGCAATTAAAGCTTTTTTATTAAAAAACAAGTCCCTCCAATTGCTAGTAGTCACAGATAGCCAAGTGATAGTATTTGTTAAAATCGGAGGAGAACCACCATTATACTCTGGTGCACAGAAAACTAGGCCATCAGATTTGATAAATTTATTAGAAAGTTTTTTTATAGAGGAATTATTTGAGTTTTGGATATTGGGTATATAAAGTGGTATTATAAAATCTTCTAAAGTAATAATATCATTTTTAAGATTGAATAAATCACCGATTTTTTTTGCTAGAGTTAGATTATTTCCAGTAGTTGCAGAAATAATTAGGACTCTATTCATTAATAAATCTATCCATCATATCACAACCCTCGATGAAGTTTAGTGATAAATTAAAACTTAGTTTATTTATTTTATATTGTTGTATTATTGCTATCACTAGTCCTATCTGTTGACCTTTATCCCGATCATTAATAGAAAGCTAGTTATTTATTTTTTGAAAAACCATAATCCCGTCCCATAGAGTAGGA
>CAZPIF010000082.1:0-6529 GCA_964586565.1 uncultured bacterium | reverse complement strand
TGAAGGGTTTACGAAAGTATTCGGTAAAGATACTGTTAAAGATTTCAGATTTACTCGATCAAAAATAGGCATAGCTGCACAAGAGTTTTCTGTTGATTGGTTCTTCCCAATAGAAAAACTACTTTATTTCCAAGCGGGATATTATGGAATCAACAAAAAAGATGCAGACCCAATGGTCAATGAACTGCTAGAGCGACTGGGTCTATCAGAAAAAAGAAAATCACGTCTTAGACAACTGTCTGGTGGAATGAAACGCCGTTTTCAATTAGCAAAAGCCCTTGTACACAATCCAGAAATAATTATTCTAGATGAACCTACTGCCGGGGTTGATGTCGAACTTCGTCATGACCTATGGAAATATTTAAAAGATCTACATATAAGAGGCAAGACCATACTGCTTACGACTCACTATATTGAAGAAGCAGAGTTATTGTGTAATAATGTAGCTATTATTCATAAAGGTAAGATCCTAAAAGAAGGAAGTCCTCAAGCCTTGACAAAAGAATTAGGTAAAGCAGGGATTACTATAAATACGAGCGAGATAAATACCAATTACAAAGTTATTCTGGCTAATTATAAATACACCTATGAAAATAATCGTTTTCATTTTTCAGTAAAAGATCCTGATAAGTCTTTACCCAAAATAATTGATTTATTATCAAAAAACGAGATCAATATAAACAGCGTAAAATCAACAAAATCTTCTTTAGAAGATGTGTTTTTAAATCTAACGGGAAAAGGAATTAACGATTGAATTGGATAGGACTAAATACACTTATCAAGCGCGAAGTTGGACGTTTTTTTTCTGTTTACAGACAGACTGTTTTGCCTGGCTTAATAACCTCCGCGTTATACATTGCAATTTTTGGATTTACACTTGAACAACGCATATCTGAAATCCAAGGTGTAAGCTATACATTATTTATACTTCCTGGGTTGATAATGATGAATACGCTCACAAATGCGACAGCAAACACATCATCTTCAATGCTACAAATGAAACTTCTTCAACAATTACCAGACCTTTTAACAGCGCCTTTATCTGGATTTGAAATATCATTGGCTTACATTATTGGTGGCACAGTAAGGGGAGTAGTCAATGGAGTTATGGTACTCATTCTTGGAATAGTACTAGTTGGAATGCCTGTATATGACCTAGTAGGTACTTTGATATTTATACTATTAGTTTCGTGGGCTTTTTCTAGTATGGGTCTTCTATTAGGGCAATTAGCTGATAGCTGGGATCAATTATCAACAATGCAGAATTTTTTCTTAACCCCACTAAGCTTTCTTGGAGGCGTTTTCTATTCAATTAAAATGTTGCCAGATTGGGCTCAGCTATTAAGCTACATCAATCCGATATATTATATGATTAATGGGATAAGATATACCATCTTAGGGATTAGCGATTCACCTGTTTCTATTAGCTACGGAATGGCTTTATTGCTAACATTATTTTTCACAACAGCATCAATACTTTTAATGCAAAGTGGAAAAAAAATAAAACAATGAAACAAGTTTGGATTATCGCTGTAACAACTACTGTAGTGTTTTCCCATGACTATGATAAAGAAAAATTAGAATGGATGCAATATTATCGTTTAGGGTCTGTATACTCAGATAATTCAAATATTGGATACACTGTATATGGTCGATTAAAAAGAACAACAACAGATACCTTTAGAGATATTCGATTTTTCGGCCATTTTTATAATAATAACACAGAAATAAAAATACGGCAAAAATCTAGTCGAAAATTTTTATCACTAAATAAGATGTATTCATTCAATACACTTATTTATGAAAAAAATACATTTTTGAATGTAAATCTTCGATATCATTATAATTATGGACTTGGGTGGTTTATTCAAAAAAACAAAACTGGGAACAAGACAGTGGAGTTAGGCGTTGCATTTGATAACTCTGATTATTTAAACACTGAACAAAAAACAACATATTTAAGAGGAGGTTTTTCTATAGATCATAAATTATATAGTTTATCGACAAAGTTCGAAATTGATTATTTTTATCAGGTTAGTGAGGTTTTACTATCATCCTATTCATTATCAAGATACCAAACTTTAGTTGAAATAGAGTGGATAGCAAATAATAGTGTTGGTATAATATCTGGATTAACATGGGATATCCAAAATGACGCTTCAAACCCATCAATATTTCTAACAGTGTCTTTAAAAGAAAATATTAACTGGATATTTTAATGAAGACATCAATCTTTATATTTTTTATTTTTTTTAACATATTTAAAGGACAAGATAGCACATATCCAGAAATTGATGATGACATTACACTTAGTAAAAAACCCCTAGTAATTCTACCAGCAAATAATCACCCCAATAAGGATTTAGAAAAAAAAGTATTATCAATTATTGCAGAACAAGCTACAGCGGTTGGGCGATTTGATGTAATTGATAGAAATACAGTTAATCAAATACTTGATGAACAAAAATTTCAATTATCTGGCATGGTAGACCAAAATCAAATATCAAATATAGGCGAATTTGCTTCTGCTGAATTAGCTCTGCTACTTGACATTATTCATTTTGGACAAAAAGGGGTCCCACTAAAAAAAGAAGATGATACTAATGATGAGGAAGAAGACGGCACATTATTCAAATGGGTTGTAAAAACCGTAGTAAAAGAAACTATAGAAAATATTAAGAGTAAAGACACTCTCGCTTTGGAAAATAATATTCAAACTGAATTGAAGGCCAAAGTAACAATAATAAATATAGAAACTGGTATATCAGAAAACTCATTTAGTCTAAATGCAAGTTTCACAGGAGGTTCTAGAGATTTTTCATTAATTAAGACACTCAAACAATTATCACAAGACACAAGAATTAAATTAAAAGAAATTTATATGATTACAAGTGAGGTTGTTGAAGTTGATGGCGCTTATATCAATATGTTTTCTGGGGAAAATTTAGGTTTGAAAAAAGGAACCATGTTCGAAATTGCATCAAAAAATCGTCTAAAAACATATAAGGGCAAAAGAATTAGTCTTCCGGGGAAAACAAGAGGTCTAATAAAAATTACTGATATCGGTCTCAATGGAAGCAGAGCAAAGATAGTACGAAAATGGAGAAAAATAAAGATAGGTCAAAAAGCTTATGAGCTAAAGGCATCACCAACAATTACCGATATAAGCTTTTTATCATCAAATAAAAAAAGGTACGAAATCTCTGGTAAAGCATGGATTAATTCATATAGTGACTTCACAGGAAGCATTAACTATCACCTGGGTTCAATAATGGATTCAAAAAATAATATGGACGCCTATTTAGGGTTCGGGACTGACCTCAACTATCATCTTTTTTCACAATATGGGACTAGTAGCTCAGTAAGCTTAACTATACCAGCTCTACTGGCTTGGAGAGGGGATGACGATGGACATAATGTTATATCATTTTTTTCAGATCCATCATTAGATGCCAATCTTGCAATACAAATAAGTAAAACCAGAGATATTGTTTTTACTGCTAGTTATATCTTTACTAGTATTCATGGGCCATGGCAATGGAGAAGAAATACTGGCTCAAATGACGAAGACGGCAATAAAATTACAGAAACAGAATGGGCAGTGTGGAAAGATGGGATAAAACCTACTTTAAAACCAGAGGGACTTTATTTGTCAATGTCACTAAGGAAAATACGTTTTTAATTATTACTCAAAAAGGATTAATAAGGGTCATTTTAAAATATGAATCTGGAATAATCCCATCTGACCACATAGCATGTTCTTGAGCAAAACCATAACTTAATATTATTAATGGTACATTTGTAATCATAAGAGATGTTCGGAACTCATATCCGGTAGTAAGAATCATTTCTTGATTGTCTATTTGATTATTCCATGCATTACCAAAATCAGATATTAATGCAAATGTGGGTGAGCCCAACTTTATAATTTTAAAAAATTCTGCAAAACTTATTGGTATTATCGGCGCACGCAATTCAAGTGTCCCCATAAAGGCACGTTTGCCGAAACGAGGTTCTCCTGCAAAGCCCCTTGGAGACATA
This sequence comes from uncultured bacterium, assembly GCA_964586565.1. Taxonomy (GTDB): domain Bacteria; phylum Fidelibacterota; class Marinisomatia; order Marinisomatales; family UBA1611; genus NZWG01. The sequence continues at coordinate 2,488 of CAZPIF010000082.1, read as the reverse complement.
TATTCCCGACCTGGCGTCATTGCGCCCATTAGATAGTAGTTTGGAATATTAACAATTCCTAAGGTCTCCTGGCTAGGAAGTACCCCCCCCGTCATTTCATATCGGCCTCTGGAGAACAATACAAATGGACCAAGTTTTTTATTTGAATAAACATCAGCTCCTAACTTACTGTAGTTAAAATCTCCCCATATTTTACTACTAGAAATATTTAAGGAAATTTTCACTCCATATCCCTGATCTGGAGATAACATATTTCGCATATGAGATCTTTTGTTTAAAAATAAATAACGAAAATTTATACTACCCTGATTACCCTCATCCGGTTTATTAAATATCGTGTTTTCTGGTACAGATGCAACACTAAGAAGTTCTCTTTTTACAAATTGCAATGAGGTAATAAAAACATGATTTGCAGATAGTGATTTCCCAAAATTATGTGGGATTTTACTCCATATTGAGGCCCCATTAAAAACCTCAATATAAGATCTATTTTTGTTATAAAATTGTAATTGAAAGTTTGCGTCATTATAAATATCCAAACCCCAAAAACCATTGATGGGGAATCCAGTACTATTTTGATATTGAAAATAAATACTATTTAATGTATCATAATCGGTATATATAGTAGCTCCAAATGTATGTCTACCAATAGCATCCGTAAATGCTCCTTGATATAAAAGACTCCTTTCATCTGGTAGAAAGAATGTACCAAGATGCCTTATTTCCTTGATAAAATTATATTTTTTCTCACTGATTATGTTTACTGATCTATATATATCGATATCAGATAGTTGATAATCTGGCCTTTTAATTCTCCAACTAGAAAAAGCCGGATTCATCCTTACTTTTGATAACGTTGCAATTCTTGAAGGATCAATCTCTAACACTCTTGAAGAGTCAACAGTATTTAATGTCATAGCAGTTACTGTCGACAATCCCTTATTCCAATCCATTCCTAAATACATATTCCAAAGATCAGTGTTTTGTATTATTTCTCCATCTAAAAAACTATATGTATATAAATTTGAGCTGTTCTGATAAAACCCAGTATACGATATCTTTCGACCATCTGGATGCCATAAAGGGAAGGCTGCTCCTTCAACAGAATCTGTGATCTTCTTAGATCTACCTGTAGATATATCAACTATATACAGGTTCATTCCCCCATTAGGACCAGACATAGCAAAGGCAATTGATTGACCATCTGGGCTCCAGGAGGGAGTGATAATTTGGACATCACCCTCATTATGTGTAATCTTTTTGATATCTTCACCATCAAGGTTCATAGTATACAATTGAGATGTAGAATTCTTATGTGAAACAAATAGTATTGATTTACCATCAGGTGAAAATTTAGGATAATTTGCCCTTTTTGATTTTGTTATCATTCTTTTCTTTTTGGTATTTAAATCAATTATACATATGTCAAACCCCAAAGATTGATTTTCCCCATAACCATATTTAGGATAAACTATTGAGCTACCATCTGGCGATACATCAAGATTTATATTTAACTCCCCAAATCTACCATGATCCAATTCCTTCAATTTCCATTTTGGTCTTACTTTTTTTGGTTTTTTACCTGTTTTTTGGGATTTTTTTAAGCGCTTCTTTCTAATCTTTTTTTCTTGAGCAGTATCTCTTTTTGCCATAATTAATGAAAGATCAAGTTGTCCTTTAGACAATTGTCCAATCATTGCGATCCTCATTGTGTCTGGGAAATAGTCAAATGCAGCTAATCTTTTTATAGGAAGCTTGCGAATAATACCTACTTCATCTAATGTTTCTTTTTGAGACCTTTGACTAAAAAAAAAGGTATTCATTTGCCGTCGCCAATCTTCGTTGAACTGCTTGATTGAAATACCTGTATGTATTTTAAAGGATTCTTTAAAGTCCAAATATTTTAATTTATTACGATAATTTAGTATTTTTGTTATTGTAGAGTCTCCGAAACGATCTGCAAGATAAAGAGTCTTTGAAAAACCATCATTATGGGGGTCTTGAATCTTATGAACAGTATTTCTAATAACATGCCCCCTATGTGATATTTCATACCTCAAAGGTCTCCATTTTTCAGTATAGTATTCTGCCATACCCTCAACTAACCAAGCTGGTGTCCCATGTATTAAATAATTCATTGGCTCAGGCAGCCACCACGGTCCTTTCACCGTATTAAAGTATACAAGATGTTGGAGTTCATGAGCCAAAACAGTTCTAAGCCATTTTTCATTACCAGCCCACAGTGCAGCATCATTTTGATCAATCCAGATTATAGTATAGTTTGCAGGAACAGCAAAACCGTTCAAAATTTCATCTTCTGAGGTAAAAATGATATCTAAACTTGGTAAAGTATCTAATCCCATCTGCTTAATTAATGTAGGTCTAACCTGTTCTGCAATTGAGGCTCCTTTAATAGCAATTTCACGAATCCCCCGATGATAGTGAATATTGAAATTTTCAGTCTCCATTGTTATCCATTCCAATTCTC